>JAHEDS010000025.1:31263-32871 GCA_024641135.1 Flavobacteriales bacterium | reverse complement strand
GATGCATCCGGCGTTTTTATAGGTTTTCCTTCAAAGACAATAGTAGTATTTCTATTTAAAAGTGGTCCGTACACTATGTAACTATGCCCAACAACCCAACCAACATCTGATGCTGCCCAGAAAGTATCTCCTTCATCTACACCATAAATGTTTTTCATGGAATATTTTAAAGCGGTTGCATAACCTCCTGTATCACGCAAAATACCTTTCGGTTTACCAGTGGTTCCAGAAGTATATAAAATATATAACGGATCGGTTGAATTCATCTCAACACAATCAACAGGTTCAGAATTTTTTACTAATTTTTTATAACTAATATAGCGTTCTGTTTTTGGGTTTACTGCACCTAAATTACGCTGATATACAATAACTTTATCAGGTTTGTGAATTGCTAATTCCACAGCCTCATCAACCAAAGGTTTGTACGCTATCAATCGATCAATTTCCATTCCTGAAGTCGCAGTAATGATTACTTTTGGTTTACAATCATCTATTCGAACAGCTAATTCATGAGGTGCAAAACCTCCGAAAACTACAGAATGTATAGCTCCAATACGAGCACAAGCCAGCATACTAAATGCTGCATGCGGAATCATTGGCATGTAAATAATAACCGTATCACCTTTTTTTACACCCAAATCACGAAGTCCACCAGCCAATCGTTCCACTCGTCTTTTTACTTCATTAAAAGAATACAAAACTTTTTGTTGCGTAACGGGTGATTCGTATATGATTGCGGTTTGTTCTCCAAACCCAGCTTCAACGTGTTTATCAACTGCTAAATAACAAATATTTAGTTTTCCATCGGCAAACCAACGGTCAAAACCATTTTCATCTTTTGATAAAATATCGGTTGGTTTTTTATACCATTTTAAATTATTCGCTTGTTCTGCCCAAAATTGTTCTGGGCTCTCAATACTACTGTCGTAATGTTTTTGATAACTCATAATTATTTATTTTTTTTATTTAATAAACCAAACCAATTTGGATTTAGAACTTTTAATTTGATAAGAACCCAAATTATTACAACAAAAGAAACTCCCATAACTATGGAATTTAAATAACTTACTTCGGTATTGTTTTCTAATTTGAAACGAAAGAATAAGGTAACTACAGCGTAGATACTTATTAAAATATCTGACGCCAAAGGGTTTAACTGAAATTTCATATTTACTTACTTAAATTAAACAATGGTTTATTTTGCACACAAAACCAAAATTAATTTAGTAGTTCAAGTATTTCTGAAACTATTTTTTTTACTGAAAACGGCTTGGTTAAATACTTATCTGCTCCAAGTTTTAAGCCTTTTTCAATATCTGAAGCTTTATTTTTAGCAGTTAAAAACACGACTTTTGTGTGCTTTAAACTTTCTTGATTTTTAATATATTTTAAGGTTTGGTAACCATCTACATCAGGCATCATGATATCTAATAAAACAACATCCGGAACCTTACTTTCTAAAATATGTAATGCTTCACTTCCATTTCGAGCTATATACACTTCAAAATCTTGCTTTTTAAATGTATATTCTAGCGTCATCACTATATTCGGCTCATCATCAACGATTAAAATCTTCCTTTTCATATAAACTATTACAAGTTACTTAAA
>JAHEDS010000025.1:14943-31163 GCA_024641135.1 Flavobacteriales bacterium | reverse complement strand
GAGTCGTTTAGCATGTTTGTTAAAAATTGAGTTTTTATCTCTAAAGGCATGTCATCTTCTTCATCCATCAATAATTCAGTAGACGCTCTGATTCCCGTTATGGGTGTTTTTAATTCATGCGCAACGGTATCTAAAAATTCATCTTTTTGTCTGTCTTTACTGATGAGCTCTTCATTAGCCTGTTTTAATTTTAGTGCAAGATTTGATAATTCTACAGACTTATCGCGAAGAATTTTATTATTCGCAATGGTTTCTTTTGATTCCTCAAGTATTTTTAAAACTTCAACCAAACTAATTTGTTCTTCCTTAACTACACTGGCTATTAATATTTTAGAGGACGCGCTTCCAATACTTCCTGTAAGCAGTTTCTCGGAAAAATTTATTAAACGAGAATCTGCCATTTGAGTATTAGACGGTATTTTATACTTTAAAAAGAATAAATTTAAAGCACGTTGGGTTCTTTCCGGTCCTAAAAATTTATTCAAAACATTTTTAATATCACTTACGTAAGCTTCCCCTTTCCAAACCAAGGCATTATCCTGCAATGAAGAATAATTTCTACTATCAACAAACATCTCGGCATAATTCCTTTCTCGATAGTTTCCTTTAGAAATCAAAGAAAAAATTAAATAACATAAAACATTAGCCGTCATGCTCCAAAAAAATGCATGAGCTGGAGGGGATAAAAAATCTATTCCAAACAATGCATATGGTTTTAAAGCTGAAATATTAAATAATCCATGTTTTGTAAAATCATGAATACCTGTAAATGCGTCGATGGTAAAAGGTAATACTAACGTATAAAAAGTTATTACAGAACCCACAATAATTCCGACAATTGAAGCTTTTGAAGAACCTCTGTTCCAAAATAACCCAATAAAAAAAGACGGTGCTAATTGAGATATAACAACGAATGAAATTAAACCTATAGAGTATAAAGAAAGTTCTATTGAAAAATTAACATAAAAAAAGTATGCGGTAATAATGATGCAAAAAATAGAAATGCGGCGAATATTTTTAATGTATTTAGAGTTTTTCTCTGGTTGACCTTTACTAAACTTATCTAAAAATCCATAGGGAATAATAAGATTATTACTAACCATAGTAGAAAGCGCTAACGTTGATACAACAACCATTGAAATTACCGCTGAAAATCCACCCAAAAAAACTAATAATGCCAAAAACACATTATTATGCTGAAGTGGCAACAGCAACGTAAAATATTCAGCATTAACAGAATTACCAAATGTTAACTTCCCACCCCAAGCGATAAAAATTACAAAAATATTAAAGAGTAAAAGATATAGTGGAAACATCCAGATTGCTTGTTTTAAATGCTTCTCTCTATTATTTTCTAAAACAGACACCTGAAACTGTCTTGGTAATAAAAAAACGGTAATAAAAGAAATCATAATCATAAAAAACCAATCAAAACCAGCTTCCAAACTATTAATTTTAGTATAATTTTCAAAATGAGGAGTTAGAGAGATTTTACTATATATATCGGATGTTCCGTCAAACAAAAAATAAGTAATATAAATCCCAATAATTAGAAAAAATAATAACTTTAAAATAGCCTCAAATGCTACTGAAACTACAATACCTCGATGTTTTTCTGATGCGTCTGTAGCCTGTGTTCCAAAAAAAGCAGCAAAAATAGCCAATAGAAAGGCTATATAAAAGGTTGAATCATTTAAAATATTAGTTGAAACAAAACTTGTCTCGTCTGCCATGATTTCAAAAGTTTCAGACATTGCCTTAAGTTGTAAAGAAATATATGGAACGATTCCAAACACACAAACAATAGTTATAAGCGCACCCAAAAAACGATTATTACCATACCTGAGTGAAATAAAATCAGCCAAAGAAGATATTTTTTGCTGCTTTGAAATACGCATAATTTTCCTTAATAAAACAATCCATAGTGGAACAGCTATAACTGGACCCAAATAAATTGGAAGAAAATTTATTCCTGAATTTGCTGCAATTCCAACACTCCCATAATACGTCCAAGCTGAACAATAAACAGCTAATGAAAGGGTGTAAACATAAGGATTATTAACCCATTTACTTTTAGCGTTCTTCTCTGCAAAAAAGGCTATATAAAATAGAATCGCCAAGTAACAAATGATAATACTTACTAAGGTATAATTATTCATAATGCTTACTTAAAACGATGTATGATATAATTACTGATACTATCCAAATTGAAAAAATTGAAAAATAAAAAACTGGAAAACCAAAAACATCACCATTTACGTTAAAAACTAAAACAAAAGGTAGATTAAATAACAAAAACAGGCATAATGAAAGCACTATTAGTTTTTGTTCGTGACGTTTTTTCATTATAAAAATTTAATATAGTTTTAAATGTAAGAAAAAAAACAGTATTGCATATATATGCAATACTGTTTATATAACCAACCAATAGGTTGTTAATGTGAATTTGCTTCTCCAGCTCCACTTGGTATTCTAATACTTTCAACTATTTCTTGAACATCCTGTGGTGGAGGCGACGTAAGTCTTGAAACGATAACTGAAACAATTACATTAATAATCATCGCTATTGTTCCAAATCCTTCAGGTGAAGTGCCTAACCACCATTCACTTGCAGGCCTTGCATCCATTATCCCAATTAATCCTGTTTTATATCTAATCATATAAAATAACATTAAAGTAATCCCAACAATCATTCCTGAAATTGCACCTTCCTTATTCATTCTCTTATCAAATATTCCTAAAATTATAGCAGGGAAAAATGATGCAGCAGCTAAACCAAAAGCTAATGCAACTACTGCAGCAACAAATCCAGGCGGATAAATACCGAAAATACCTGCAATAATAATTGCAACTAAAATTGAAATACGTGCAGCTAACAACTCTCCTTTTTCAGAAATATGAGGTTTTATTTGCTTTTTAATTAAATCATGAGATATTGAAGTTGAAATGACTAATAACAAACCAGCAGCTGTAGATAAAGCAGCAGCTAAACCACCAGCAGCAACTAAAGCAATAACCCAGTTAGGTAAATTTGCTATTTCTGGGTTTGCTAAAACCATAATATCTCTATCAACATATAGTTCATTAGTACCTTCACTAGGATTAGAAACTAATCGTTCACCATTTACACCTCGTTCTTTGGTATAAACCGGTTTTCCATTGGTAGATGCACCTTCAACATATTGAATTTTTCCATCACCATTTTTATCACTCCATGCAATTAGTCCTGTGTTTTCCCAATTTTTAAACCATTCTGGAATTGCGGTATATTCCTTATCACTAACGGTCTCAATCAGATTAACTCTTGAAAATACTGCAATTGCAGGAGCAGTTGTATATAAAACAGCTATAAATAATAAAGCTAAACCAGCTGATTTTCTTGCATCTTTTACTTTTGGAACTGTAAAGAATCTTACAATTACATGAGGTAATCCAGCTGTACCTACCATTAATGCTAAAGTAATAGCAAATACATCCCAAGTAGATTTTGTTCCGCTTGTGTATTCTTTAAAGCCTAATTGGGTATGTAAAGTATCTAACTTATCTAATAAATATGCTCCATCTTGAACTTTTCCACCCATTCCCAATTGCGGAATTGGGTTTCCTGTCATTTGGAAAGAAATAAAAATAGCAGGAACCATAAAGGCAAAAATTAGAACACAATATTGGGCAACTTGAGTATAAGTAATTCCCTTCATTCCACCTAAAAACGCAAAAACTAGTACAACACCCATCCCTATGATTACACCTAAATGAATATCAACTTGCAAGAATTGTGAAAATACAATCCCTACACCACGCATTTGACCTGCTACATAAGTAAATGAAACAATCAATGCGCAAATAACAGCTACTGTTCTTGCGGTATTTGAATAATATCGGTCACCAATAAAATCTGGGACAGTAAACTTTCCGAATTTCCTTAAATAAGGAGCTAAAAGCAAGGCTAAAAGTACATAACCACCGGTCCATCCCATAAGATAAACAGATCCATCATACCCAGCGAATGAAATTATACCAGCCATACTTATAAACGAAGCGGCACTCATCCAGTCAGCTGCAGTTGCCATACCATTTGCTAACGGTGAAACACCTCCACCGGCAACATAGAATTCCTTAGTTGAACCTGCTCTGGCCCAAATTGCAATTCCAAAATAAAGGGCGAAAGTAACCCCTACTAATATCCATGTCCATGTTTGTACACTCATAATTTTTAATTTTTTAGTTAATGGGTTACTCGTCGAAACCGAATTTTTTATCTAGCTTATTCATTAGTCGTACGTATACGAAAATTAAAATAACAAATACGTATATTGAACCTTGTTGTGCGAACCAAAACCCAAGTTTGAATCCACCTACTTTTATATTATTTAATGCGTCTTTAAATAATATTCCAGCCCCATATGAAACTAAAAACCATATAGTTAATAAAATAATTAAATACTTTAGGTTATGTTTCCAATAAGCTGTTGCATGTTTTTGTTTTTCTGACATAATTATTTGTTTTATAAGTAAATCATTGCCTGAAGCGTAAGAGTTCCCGTTTTTGAACTTCCAAACTTTTGGTTTTGATATTCTAAAGTTAATTTTGAATTGTGACCACTAAAATAAGCGTTAGCACCTATGCCTAAAATATTTCTACTATCACTAACAGCGTCATAGGAATTAGATGCATACGAAAGATATGGTTGGAATCTAGTTTTAGTTTTATCGCCTGGAATAACATACCCCACATGACCATAAACCATACTTCCTGTGCCATATGCACTAAATAAATAATCCTGTCCATAATTATTATTTTGATAAGTAGCATAAGCTGTTATTGCACTTCCATCATCACCAAGTGGTGCATCATAAAAAGCATCAATTGCTAATAAACTTACATTTTCTCCTTTAAAATCACCATTAGCATCCATAATAACGGAACCACTTGGATGAACAAAAAATCCAGCACCCACATTAAAAATCTTTTTCCCCCCTAAATAGGTTCCTACTTTAAATGGTAAAAAATTGGACTCTTGGTCTAAAAAATTATATTCAAAATAGCCAGCATAAGCTTTTCCCGCATCTTTTGATCCAATTAAACGTTTTCCTGAATATGTAGCTGGTCCCCCAGTAATAGGATCTCTAGCATCCAATCCATTTACCATTGCATCATTAATTGCTACACGATACTGAAGGCTCCCAAATTTACCCTTTGCAAAAACACCAATATGTCTTGCAAACTGATCGGTTAAACCAATAGTTGCCCATGACTGACGATTATTATCTAACGTCATCATATTCAATGTGCTTTGATTATTCAATCTAGATATACCGTTGAAATAATGCAATCCACCACCTATGGCATGATCTTTACCCAAACTGTATTGAGCCCAAACATCATGAAAAAATAATTGAGAACCGTCTCCTTTTCCAACTGGACTCATTGTAGAGCTATTAAGGCTATTGAGTCCAAAATGCGTTAGAATTAAAAACTTGTCGGTAATTTGAGCGTACATTAAAATACGAGCTCTTCTTAAATTAAAATTCGTTTTACTTGATTCCGCAGGTACATTATCACTGTATACTGCTTGAGCCTGAGCCCAAGAAATGATTCTGAAATATTTTTTACCTTCATCATCAAGTTTCACCTTTAAACCGCCATCATAATCTGGCGATCCTTGGGAGAACATAAATTGCACAAAAAATAGGAACAAACCTATTATAGAATTGGTTTTTTTTCTCATAATTTTTGGAATAATTAGTTAATATTTGGTTTTGTGTGCTAAGCTAATCTCCAAAAAAGAAACTGTAAAAAAAAAATCAATATATGTAATTGTTAATTTTATATAGTTATTCTCTAAATCTTTCCCATTTTATAAGCATAAACTTATCACCTAATTCTGTGATAATTACACCAGCCCCAGATAAAATTTTGGGATTTTGAAAGTAATTAGATAACTCTTGAGAGTTTAATATTTTATACGTTGGATGATAGTTTGAGTTTGATGGCTTTTTAATATTATACTTTTTTACCCAATTCATAATACTGACATGGGAAATTCCTAAAATACGTTCAATCTCTCTATAAGTTAATCCTTCCAAGTACAGCTGCAGTGCTTTGTTTACATAATAATCATCAATCTTTTTTCCAATTTTATTTACTGAAAAAAAATATTTGCAATTCTTACATTTATAACGCTGCCGATCATTAACTATTCCGCTCTTAATATAAGAACTTGAACCACAATTTGGACATACTTCAATTTGCATATATATTATTTTAGCATAAATATATTAAATTAGCACGAATTTATTAAATATATTTAATTTCAATTAAAAAATTGATTACAGGCCATTACAAAAATTTCGCTTTATATATTCTAAGAGCTTTTAATGCATGAGGAGCTAAAATTAAGGTGCTTATCATTGTTGGAATTGCCATTAAAGCAAAAGCACTATCAATTAAATTTAGCATTAAATCCAAAGAGGTTGTTGCTCCCAAAACAATACTTGCTATATAAAAATAATTGTAATAATGTTTGTTATGATTTCCAAATAGAAATGACATACATTTTGTCCCATAATAAGAATAAGAAAATAATGAAGATATGCTAAAAGTCGCTATGCAAATTAGCAATAAGTATTTTCCATAAAAAGGAATGGCATTATCAAATGCACTGGCTGTTAAAGAAACGCCGTTAGAATCGCTAGTCTGCCAAACCCCGGTAACCAATATAGCTAGAGCCGTTAAAGTACATATAAAAATCGTATCAATTGCAGGGCCAATCATAGCAACCAGACCTTCTCTTACGGGTTCATTTGTTTTTGCTGCTCCATGAGCCATTGGAGCCGTTCCAATACCCGCTTCATTTGAAAATGCACCTCTTCTTATTCCTAATAAAATTAACCCGCCTAAAGTTCCTCCTAGAAAAGTATCGCCTTTAAAATTATATGCATGAAATGCGTCTGTAAACATTAAACTTAGATATTTTGGAACTTCACTTTTATAGATAAATAAAATTATAAGAACAAGAACAAAATATAATATAACCATTCCAGGAACCAATTTCGAAGCTGTTTTACTTATTCTATCCAATCCTCCTATAATAACCATTGTTGTTATAAATACCAGAATTAATCCTATAATAAGGTTTGACATAAAACTAACTTCAACACCAATTGGAATTAATAGAATATCATTAATTGCTTGTTTCAATTGGTTTACATTAAATACAGGTAAGGCACCAATTAAACCACAGAAACTAAAAAAAACAGCCAATGGTTTCCAAGATTTTCCTAACCCTTCAACAATAACATACATTGGGCCGCCTTGAATATTTCCAATACTGTCCTTTCCTCGAAACATAATAGATAAGGTACATGTAAAAAACTTTGTTGACATACCAATAATTGCACTTACCCACATCCAAAACATAGCACCTGGTCCGCCTATACTTATTGCGACCGCGACACCTGCAATGTTTCCCATTCCAATTGTTGAAGATAAAGCTGTTGTTAATGCCTGAAAATGTGTGATTTCGCCTTTGTCCTCCGCATTATCATACTTTCCACGTAAAACATTTATAGCATGCATAATAAATCGAAACGGTAAAAATTTAGATAGAAATAATAAATAAAGACCACCACCTATCAGAAGAAGTAAAAGTGGTAATCCCCAAATAAATGACGCAAATTCAGAAATAATTACATCTATGATTCCCATAATAAAATGACTATTTTTTTTACTAATATATTACTTTAGGATTATTATGATAGAGTTGTTTTTAAATTTTAGATTATATTTATCCACATCAAACTAATACTCATTGAATTCTACCAGGTTATATTTTATAGATGCTGTAAGGGCATTTGCCATATTAATGATGCTTCAAGGCCATTTTATAGATACCTTAATTCAACCTATTTATAAAGATTCGGTGTCCGTAGCATTTAATATTTGGTCCTATTTTAGAGGAATAACGGCCCCCACTTTTTTTACCATTTCAGGATTAGTATTTGCTTATTTATTATTGCGTGCAAATGCCAAAGGTGATGACAAACCCAGAATAAAAAAAGGGTTATTCAGAGGATTATTGCTAATTGTAATTGGTTACAGTTTACGTGTTAATTTAGTGAGTTGGTTTGAAGGTTATTTTAACACCTATTTTCTAGTAATTGATGTTCTACAATGTATTGGATTGTCATTAATTTTACTGATTGGATTACATATCTTATTTAAACGTCACAGTTATATTTTTTCAATAGTATTATTTATTTTAGGCTGTATTTGTTTTTTAACTGAGCCGCTTTATAGAAACATAGAAATAAATAATATACCACTGCTTTTTTCTAATTATATGACCAAATCAAATGGTTCTGTTTTTACAATTCTACCATGGTTTGGTTATACGGCTTTTGGAGCGTTTTTATCTACCATCTTTTTTAGACATGCGCACAGAAATATGTTTAAAATATTCACGATAACCACTTTTTTCGTGGTAGGATATTTTCTTGTTTATCATTCATCCTGGTTTTTAAAAGAACTATATTACCTGACAGATTTCGAATTACTTATTCGTAGCGCAGATTATAATTATCTGTTTACACGATTAGGAAATGTTTTAATACTTTTTGGCGTATTTTATACCTTTGAAAGGTTTTTAAAACAATCTATAATTGCACGTGTTGGAGAAAAGACACTCTCGATGTATGTAATACATTTTATAATTCTCTTTGGAAGTTTTACTGGAGTTGGATTAAAAAGGTTTTATAATGAATCATTAAACCCGACTGAAGCTATTGTTGGTGCCATACTGTTTATCATTGTTGTTAGCCTCATCTCGTTTTATTATGCACGCACCAACCAGTTTCTATACAATTTAGCCAGAAAAATTGTTGAACGATTTAAAAAATAGAACAAAAACCTTTAGTATTTAGAATCTAAATAAAGAATTTATTTTTTATATAAATTTGATTGTACTTAACTTAAATACGCCAATACATTATTTTCAATACGCTCTTGAATGTTTGAAACATCAGCTTTTATAAAATTTTCTCCCATTATATTTTCATAGAGCTCAATATAACGCTCCGAAATTGTTTCAATATACTCATCAGTCATTACGGGAACAACTTGTCCTTTCAATCCTTGAAAATTATTAGCTATTAACCATTGTCTTACAAATTCTTTTGAAAGTTGCTTTTGGGCTTCTCCTCTATCTTGTCGTTCTTGATAACCTTCTGAATAAAAATACCTAGAAGAATCAGGCGTATGAATTTCATCAATCAATACAATTTTTCCATCTTTAGTCTTACCAAACTCGTATTTGGTGTCTACCAGAATCAATCCTCGTGATGCTGCTATTTCAGTTCCTCTTTTAAATAATTTTCGGGTATAGTCTTCAAGCACTAAATAATCTTCTTTTGAAACGATACCTCGTTTTAATATATCTTCTCTCGAAATATCTTCATCATGATCACCCATTTCTGCTTTTGTAGCCGGCGTAATTATTGGTTCAGGAAATTTATCATTTTCCTTCATTCCTTCAGGTAATTCAATGCCACATAACCTTCTTTTACCTGCTTTATATTCACGCGCAGCGTGACCTGACATATAACCACGTATAACCATTTCAACCTTAAACGGGTCGCATAAATGGCCAACAGCAACATTTGGATCTGGAGTGGCAATAAGCCAATTAGGAACTATATCTTCAGTTTGAGCCATGAATTTAGTTGCAATCTGATTTAATATTTGACCTTTAAATGGAATTCCTTTAGGCATCACTACATCAAAAGCAGATAACCTATCAGTTGCAATCATAACCAATAAGTCATTATTTATATTATAAACTTCTCTAACCTTTCCCTTATAAACACTTTTTTGACCAGGAAAATTAAAATTGGTATCTGTAATAGTTTGACTCATTATTCTCTATTTTCTATACTTTTATAAGCTTCAATTACCTTTTTAACTAATTTATGACGAATCACATCTTTATCATCTAAAAATATCATCCCAACACCTTCTACATTTTTAAGAATTAGTAAGGCTTCCTTTAATCCAGAAATAGTACGTCTTGGTAAATCTATTTGTCCAGGGTCCCCTGTTAATAAAAACTTCGCATTTTTACCCATTCTGGTTAAAAACATTTTCATTTGATTATGAGTAGTATTTTGTCCTTCATCCAAAATTACAAACGCATTATCAAGCGTTCTACCCCTCATAAACGCTAATGGCGCTATTTGTATGGTGCCATTTTCAATATACATAGCCAATTTTTCTGCGGGAATCATATCCCGTAAAGCATCATAAAGCGGTTGCATATAAGGATCTAATTTCTCCTTTAAATCCCCTGGAAGAAACCCTAAGTTTTCACCTGCCTCTACCGCAGGTCTGGTTAAAATAATACGCTTTACTTCCTTGTTTTTTAGTGCTTGAACAGCTAAAGCTACACCTGTATAAGTTTTTCCTGTTCCTGCCGGTCCTATTGCAAAAACCATATCGTTTTTTCGCATACTTTCAACCAACTTTCGTTGATTTGCAGTTTGTGCCTTTATTAATTTACCTCCAACACCGTGAACTATAACTTCACCGCTTTGGTGAGAAGTTGAATAGTCATCACTGCTTTGGCTTGTTAAAACACGCTCAATAGTATTTTCATCTAACTTATTATACTTAGCAAAATGTTTTAACAGCATGGTAATCCTTTTGTCAAACTCATCAAGTAGCTCTTCATCTCCAAAAGCCTTAAGCTTATTACCTCTGGCTACAATTTTTAATTTTGGGAAATACTTTTTTAACAGTTCGATGTTAATGTTATGATCGCCAAAAAATTCTTTTGGCGTAATCTCTTCAAGTTCGATAATAATTTCGTTCAAAGGCCTTCTTTTTTTAATAAATTCATCAAACATAAACCTAAATAAAGTTTAATCAGATGAAATGATTTATTAGTTTTGTAAAACTCAAAAATACATAATTTTAGAGGAGCTCACAGTAAAAACATATCAACAATTTAAAGCATGTCGATTATCACATTAACAACTGATTTTGGTGAAAAAGATCACTTTGCTGGTGCTATTAAAGGAGCTATTTATAGCGAATTACCTCAAATAAGGATTGTTGATATCTCACATTCAATTTCACCTTTTAACATTTCCGAAGCTGCTTATATTATTCAAAATGCCTATCGTAGTTTCCCAAAAGGAACTATACATGTTATTGGTGTTGACTCTGAATTGAACAAAGAAAACAAACATATTGCTGTAAAGCTCGATGACCATTATTTTATTTGTGCAAATAATGGTATTATGAGTATGATTTGTACTGAAATTGCTCCTGAAAAAATTGTTGAAATTAATATTCATGATAAAATTCAAACAAGCTTTCCAGTTTTAGACGTATTCGCAAAAGTAGCATGTCATATTGCTAGAGGTGGAACTTTAGAGGTTATTGGAAAACCCACAACAGAAATAAAACCCATTAAAAATATAGTTCCTTTTGTTAATGAAGATAAATCACAAATTATTGGAAGTGTTATATACATAGATAATTATGGCAATGTAGTAACAAACATTAAAAAAGGATTTTTTGAAACCATTCAAAAAGGTAGAGAATTTGAAATATCTGCAAGAAGCTATAAGTTCAAAACTATATATAAAAAATACAGTGAAATTGTAAATTTTGATATATCTGAAGATAAAAGGCATGATGAAGGTCGAGGTTTAGTTGTTTTTAACTCTGGTAACTATTTAGAAATAGCTGTTTATAAAAGTAATAGTGCGACTGTGGGAAGCGCATCTACTTTAATGGGGTTAAAATTAATGGATACAGTAAGTATTAATTTTTTAAAGGAATAAAATAAGTATGTTTGTAAGAATTGTAAAAATGAGTTTTTCTGAAAAACATATTGAAGATTTTCTAGTTAATTTTGAAGAAAATAAAAGCAAAATTAGAAATTTTAAAGGCTGTAGGTTATTAGAATTATACCAAGACAAAACCAATCCAAATATATTTTTTACGTATAGTTATTGGGAGTCAGAAAATGATTTGGAGTTTTACAGGCAGTCCGAATTATTTAAAAGCGTTTGGTCTAAAACAAAACTTCTTTTTAATGAAAAACCAGAAGCTTGGAGTGTTGACAAAATAGAAACTTTAAATTAATGTGTAATTTTGTACTTAACTTTTATTCAAAATAAATGTTTGCAGTTTTAAAAAAGGAAATAAATACATTTTTTTCATCACCTATTGGATATTTAGTAATCGCCTTATTTTTATTACTAAACGGCCTGTTTCTTTGGGTATTTAAAGGTGATTTCAACATTTTAGATTATGGTTTTGCCGATTTATCGTCATTCTTTTTGATAGCTCCATGGATATTATTGTTTTTAATTCCAGCAGTGACCATGAGAAGTTTTTCCGACGAGAAAAAACAAGGTACGATGGAACTTTTAATAACAAAACCACTTTCAAACTTAGAAATTGTTTTAGGAAAATATTTTGGAGCATTTTTATTGATTATTATAGCTCTTTTACCCACCTTATTATATGTTTATACAGTTTATCAATTAGGAAATCCAATTGGTAATTTAGATGCAGGCAGTACTATAGGGTCTTATTTTGGTTTGTTGTTTTTAGTTGCCGCTTATACAGCAATTGGTGTTTTTGCTTCAACGCTATCAGAAAACCAAATTGTGGCTTTTCTAATAGCAGTCTCTTTATGTTTTCTATTTTACATTGGGTTTGATGGAATAGCTGATTTTGCATCCAGTTCATTCTTCGAACAACTTGGGATGAGTTTTCATTTTAAAAGCATGAGTCGAGGTGTTTTAGATACCCGCGACATTATATATTTTTTAAGTATCACTGTGTTTTTTATTGCACTAACTAAATTCAATTTTAAATAATTAAAACAAATGATTATTACCCCTGTTTTTATAATTCTAATAAGTATAATATTTATATTAGTTTGGTTTTTCGCAAATACCATAGACAAACGCAAATGGGTCGCTTTAATTATTAGCATCCTTTTAACTCCTATTGTTTATTTCTATGTGTTTTATCCATTTATTAATATTTTTAGTAGTTATCATCATCAAAAACATTTTGAAACGGTCTCATGGAAAGCAAAACCGGCCTTACGTTATGAAATGATTAATGAAATAATTAGCGACAGTCTATTCTTAGGTAAAAACAAACAAGAAGTTGAAGAATTATTAGGAACAAGTGAATGGTTTGGATGGGATGATGCTATCAAGGCTAATACTCCTGAAAGCTGGAACTATAATTTAGGATTTGAACCAGGAGCTTTTAATATGATGCAGGAATGTGTGGAATTGAAATTTAAAAATAATGTGGTCATTTCAGTTAATCAATATCAATTAGAAAAAACATTTGAAGAAAAATAGCAAACATATTATTCTGTTATTAATTGTTTTAACAACTATAAATTACATAAGTAGTTTAGCCTTTAAAAGAATTGACTTAACACAAGACAAGCGTTACACCTTAAGCAGTGCTTCATTAAACGTTATTAAAGATGCAACTTCTCCTATTATTGTAGATGTATTTTTAATTGGAGATGATTTTCCTTCTGAATTTAAACGCTTGCAAAGAGAAACTAAACAATTGCTTGAAGAGTTTACTGCAAATAACAGCAATATAATTTTCCAGTTTATAAATCCATTAGAAGACGAAGCAACACGCGACAGCAATATTCAGCAGCTCACACAACGCGGTTTAACCCCAATGCAACTTAGTGTTCAAGAAAATGGAAAAAACACACAAGAAGTCATTTTTCCTTGGGCCTTGGCGAGCTATAAAGACCAAACAGTTATCATTCCATTAGTTAAAAATAAAATAGGTGCGACACAACAAGAGTTAGTATCCAATTCAGTACAGCATTTAGAATATGCTTTTGCAGATGGTTTCAGTAAATTAATTAAACCTAAAAGTAGAAAAATTGCTGTTTTAAAAGGTAATGGCGAACTGGAAGATAAATATCTATTTGATTTTATAAAAAAAATTAGTGAATATTACCTAATTGCGCCTTTTACTTTGGATAGTGTTGCTGTAAACCCAGATAAATCTCTTAAGGAATTAGAAACATTCGATTTAGCAATTGTAGCTAAACCAATTGACCCTTTTTCTGAAGAGGAAAAACAGGTTTTAGATCAATACATAATGAATGGTGGAAAAAGTTTATGGCTAATTGACAATGTAGCAATAGAAAAAGATAGTTTATATAATGAATTGGGGAAAACTTTTGCTGTTTCCCGAGATTTAAACCTAACAGATTTCTTTTTTAAATATGGTGTACGTATTAACCCAATATTAATTAGCACACTTTATTCAGCACCAATTACTCTTGCAATGGGTGAAGGCAGTAATTCGCAATTTCAGCATTTACAATGGCCTTATTCTCCTCTTGCATCAACAGCGAGTAAACATCCAATTGTCAATAATTTGAATTTGGTGAAATTTGATTTTGCAAATCAAATTGATATTCTTAAAAACGACATTAATAAAACCATTTTATTAGAAAGTGCTCCTTTAACAAAATTAGAAGGAACCCCACGAGAAATTAGTTTAGATGTTGTTACTGAACAACAGAATCCTGAATTTTTTAATAAAGGCAATCAACCCTTAGCTGTCTTGTTAGAAGGTAAATTTACATCGGTTTATAAAAATCGTATCAAACCAGTTAAACTTTCAAAAGAGATAGACGAAAGTGTTCCAACAAAAATGATTGTAATTGCTGATGGTGATCTAATAAAAAATGATGTCATTAGAAATACACCTCAAGAACTCGGGTTTGACAGATGGACTGGAAAAACCTATGGTAATAAAGAATTTCTGCTAAATGCTGTAAATTATTTACTGGATGATGATGGACTTATAAACATTCGTTCTAAAGAAATTGATGTTGCCTTTTTAAATCGGGAAAAAATAGTAGAAAACAAGACATACTGGCAATTTTTTAATATATTACTACCATTAAGCTTATTGACCGTTTTTGGGTTTGTCTTTAACTATATTAGAAAGAAAAAATTTACAAGCTAAATGTTAATAAGTTTGTTTCCTATATTAGTCAGTATAGAATATATTTGTAAATAGCAATTTTTAAATCTAAACGAATTATAAATAGATGAAATTTATAGTATCAAGTACATATTTACTCAAACAATTACAAGTATTAGGCGGTGTTATTAACAGTTCTAATACACTTCCTATTTTAGATAATTTTTTATTTGAAATAGACAATACAAAATTAACAGTTTCTGCCAGTGATTTGGAAACTACAATGGTTTCTCAACTTAAAGTTGAAAGTGATAGCAAGGGAAGTATCGCTCTTCCAGCAAGATTATTACTTGATACTTTAAAAACATTTCCTGAACAGCCTTTAACATTTAAGGTTGAAGATAATAACACAGTTGAAATAAGCTCAAATCATGGTAAATACGCTTTAGCTTATGCTAATGGAGATGAATTCCCTAAATCAGTAGCTTTAGAAGATCCAAGTAAAACAATTGTAACTGGTGATGTTTTAGCAACTGCAATAAGTAAAACCATTTTTGCTGCAGGAAATGATGATTTACGACCTGTTATGAGTGGTGTATTTTTTCAATTTTCTTCTGAAGGATTAACTTTTGTTGCAACAGACGCTCATAAGCTTGTAAAATATACGAGAGAAGATTTAAAAGCTAATCAACCTGCAGAGTTTATAATGCCTAAAAAACCATTGAATCTTTTAAAAGGTATTCTGGCTGGAAGCGAAGAAGAAGTTGTGATTGAATACAACGATTCCAATGCAAAATTTACATTTGAAAACTCACAGTTAATCTGCAGATTAATTGATGGTAAGTATCCAAATTATGAAGCTGTTATACCGAAAGAAAACCCTAATAAATTAGTAATTGACAGAACACTATTTTTAAACTCTGTTAGACGTGTTAGTATATTCTCAAACAAAACGACACATCAAATAAGATTAAAAATTGCAGGGGCTGAATTAAATATTTCTGCCGAAGATATTGATTACAGCAACAAAGCAGAAGAACGATTAACTTGTGACTATCAGGGAGACGATATGCAAATTGGGTTTAATTCAAGATTTTTAACTGAAATGCTAAATAATTTAAGTGCAGATGATGTTAAATTAGAAATGAGTTTACCAAATCGTGCTGGTATTTTAACACCCGTTGATGGTCTGGACTCTGGCGAATTCATCACTATG
>JAHEDS010000025.1:0-14843 GCA_024641135.1 Flavobacteriales bacterium | reverse complement strand
TTTTTATTTATCTCGTTCTAACTAAACTAACTAATAAAATTAAGAGATAAAGGATATGTTGGTGATTCTCCATTACTTGATTTAATCGCATTAATAATTGGAAATACTACTGAAATAATACCTAAAACAATTAAACCAACAATACCCAATCCTAAAAATAAAATTAAAGGAATACATATAATGGCATAAATGAGAAGGCTTAATTGAAAATTAACAATACGTTTTCCTTGTTCATCCATTTGGTAAACCTTATCTTTTTGTGTTGTCCAAAGTATTAATGGAATAACTAAACCTCCAAAACCAGTTAATAAAGTTGCTAACTGACTTAAATGAGTAATTACTAAAAGCTGATTATCTTGTCTCATGGTTAATGTCTTTTGATTGATGTAATAAGTAAGACGATTTATAAATAAAATTGTTACAAAAAACAGACTAACAACTTAATCAAATTCTCTAAAATAGGATTAAACAACTATTGTGTTCTCCATAACTAAGAAAGGGATATCTATATTAAAGGCAAGGGTTTCTTCGGGGTGTTTATTAAACAAACGTTCTAAAAATGAATGTTTTTTTCGCATCATAGCAATCAACTTAATATCATTCGCATGGATATATTCCTCAAGTGTTTTATAAGGATCTTTGCTAAACGAATCAATATTTTCATAGGTTACGTCACTAAAATGCATTTTTAGAAACTTTTTGTTTTCCTTTCTGTGATTACCAGTTCCCTCAGCGTCATCAAAATGAAGTACATTCAATTTAGAATCGTGAAGAGATAATAGTTCTTTAAGTGGCCTTAGTTCTTCAATATTATATAATGTTAAATAGTTAGCTGAGAAAGCCACTCTATTTAAATTAGTAAACAAACAACCATCTGGAATAGCTAAAACCGGAGCAACACAACGTTGCATTACATGAACGGTATTACTACCAAAAATAACTTTTTCTAAACCAGTAGCGCCTTTAGTACCCATAACTATAAGATCTATTTCCTTTTTAAGGGTCACTTGATTTATAGAATCTATAAAATTATCGTAATCAACAATGGAATGAAACGTGTGTTTATCATTTTTATGTTTAGTTTCAATCTTTTTTATCAAATTGGCTATTGATTTTTTAGACACATCAATAATGGTTTGATATATAGTAGCTGATGATGCCATTACCATCATGTCATCTGAAATAAATGAAGAAGCTTTTTGAACGTTTAACAAATAAAAATCACATGTTACGTCCTTAAATAAGGCTATAGCATAATTAATTGCATTTACTGAATTCTTAGAGAAATCCGTAGGCAGTAGTATTGATTTCATCTATATTGCATTTAAAATTTTTATTAAATATAACCTTTGAATACCACTAAAACTATGACAAAAGTCAGTTGATTAACACCTTACGGTAAAAAATAAAAATTAGAATAATATGTTAAGTCTTGTATTTTCGACACAATAAATTCTAATATTTGCGTTTTTTTATATCTAAATAAATTTTATATGAAATACCTTTTTATTCTGCTACTAGTTTTAACTTCCATTTCAGTAAATGCACAGAATAATGCCTTTTCTTCTGGCGAAAAATTAACCTATGTTGCGTCTTATAATATGTCAAGTATCCTAACTGATATTGCTCAGGTAACTATGGAAACTAGCGACGCTAAAACATCAAAAGCTACCCTAATGAGACTTAAGTGCACTGCTACAACTTATAGTAAATGGGATACTTTTTTTAAAATAGTTGATTTATATGAAAGTTATGTAAATCCTAAAAACCTAACTCCTTACTTATATAAACGAGATATAAAAGAGGGGAATTATTCCAAATTCATGAAATATACTTTTGACCAAAAAACAAATACAATAAAATCCATACAACGTAAAGGTCTTAAGGCGGAAGAAAACAAAACATTTTCAATAAAATCAGGTACTAAAGACATTGTTTCGTCACTCTATAATATCAGATTATTTGATTACAAATCTATGAGTATTGGGTCAATTAAAAGTTTTATTATAGTATTTGATAGAGAAGAAATAAAAGGCCAAATCACTTATTTAGGCAAAGAGACTATTTCAACAAATATTGGAAAAAAAGAATGTTATAAATTAGCAATTAGTTCAAGTGAAAAGGTCCTTCAAGGGAAAAACAACAACCTATTATGGCTAACAGCAGATGAAAACAAAATTATAGTTTACGGAAAATTTAAAATTCCCGTTGGTAATGGTGAACTAAAAATTAAATCTGCAGAAGGACTTAAAAATTAAACAATATGAAAAGATTATTTACAATTCTTGCAATGATTACAGCTGTTTTTTCTGTAATTATTTCTGTTTTACCAATTTCTAATTTGGCTATTTTACCAGCCATAGTTGCATTAATCTTTACAGCTTTAGCTTTTTATATTTCAAAGAAAACCGGCGAAGTAAAAAAAATAATTCAATTTATATTTTTACTTACCATCCTAGCTTTAAGTTTATCGGCTTATAAAGCTATTTTCACATCTACCGAAGTCACTAATACTAATGAATTAAAAAACAAAGAAAAGGAATCTAAAGAAAAAGCTATAGAAGAATTAGAAGAACTTGAATTAGATGACATCAACCTAGAATAGTTTATGTTTTTATTTATATTTGTTTCAGAAAAAAGATTCTCTCAATGAAAATTTTCTTTATTGCTTCTGCATTTGCTCTTGTTGGTTCATGCTCATCTACAAAATACAGCACCAAGCTTCAAAATTTAAAGGACGGTATCCAATTAGTTGACAGTGTTTTAGTTACTAAATATGCAGAAACTATTACTCCAACAGATTTACAACAGCACCTTTTATTTTTTGCAGACGATGGCCTACATGGTAGAGCTACAGGTGAAATAGGACAAAAAGTTGCAGCACAGTATATTAAGAACTATTACGAAAACGAGTCTATTGAGTCACCACTTGGAAATAAAAATTATTATCAAAATATTCCAAAATCATTTTTGCCAGAAAGCTCAAATGATTCAGAAAACGTATTAGCATTTATAAAAGGGACTGAGAAGCCTGATGAAGTTTTAATAATATCAGCGCATTATGACCATTTGGGGATGACACAAGATGGTATTTTTAACGGAGCTGACGATAATGGTTCTGGAACCTCAGCGCTTATGGAAATTGCACAGGCTTTTAAAACTGCTGAATCTGAAGGCCATCTTCCAAAAAGAAGCATTTTATTTCTTCATGTTACTGCCGAAGAAATAGGAAAATTAGGTTCGGAGTATTATATTAAACACCCGGTTTTTCTCTTAAAAAATACGGTTGCAAACTTAAATATTGATATGATTGGTCGTATTGATAAAAGTCACTCAAACAACAAAGATTATTTGTATTTAATAGGTTCTGATAGGCTTAGTAATGAGCTTCATTATTTATCTGAGAAAGTAAACAATACCTTTTACAAAATAAATTTAGATTACAGGTATAATTCTGAAAATGATAGTAATCACTACTATAACCGTTCGGATCATTATAATTTTGCACAAAATGACATCCCTATCATTTTTTATTTTAATGGAGAACATGAAGACTATCACAAATCAACTGATACATTTGACAAAATTGATTTTGATTTATTGGCTAAAAGGACAAAACTTATTTTTGCCACGGCCTGGGAAGTTGCAAACCTCGATCACCGTATTAAAGTAGATTACGGAATAATTAATTAACTTTTATTAAAATTTCAATAATGAAAAAAACATTATTACTTCTTAGTTTTTTGAGTTTACTTTATTGTAACTGCCAAAACAATGCATTAACCACCGACGAAGGAATTGATGTTGATAAATATGCAAATACTATTACTTCCGAAGAGTTAAAAGAATTGCTTTACATCTATGCTTCAGATGAATTTGAAGGAAGAAAAACTGGAGAACCTGGTCAAAAAAAAGCAGTAAATTTCATTAAAGATTTTTATATCGAAAATAATATTCCTTCTCCATTAGGTGACAGAGATTATTTTCAAGAAATTCCTGAAACATATTTTAGAACAGGCATAAAAGCTTCTGAAAATGTCGTTGCATTTATTAAAGGTTCCGAAAAGCCGAATGAAATACTTATAATTTCAGCACATTTAGACCATATTGGAATTTCTAGTGATGGACAAATAAATAACGGCGCAGATGATGATGGCTCAGGAACAGTGGCTATTTTAGAAATTGCAAAAGCATTTAAATCGGCTGTAAATGATGGATACACCCCTAAAAGATCCATTTTGTTCCTTCATGTTACAGGAGAAGAATTAGGTCTATATGGATCAAAATATTATACAGATGTAGATCCTATTTTTCCATTAAATAATACAATTGCCGATTTAAATATTGATATGATTGGTAGAATTGACCCTAAACATGAAAATAATTCTAATTATATCTATTTAATTGGTTCTGATAAATTAAGTACTGAATTACACAATATTTCAGAAGAAGTTAACAAAAACAGTTTCAATATGGAATTGGATTATACCTATAATGATGAAAATGATCCGAATCGTTTTTATTACAGATCTGATCATTATAATTTTGCGAAAAATAATATTCCAGTAATTTTTTATTTCAATGGAACCCATGCAGATTATCATAAACCTTCGGATACTCCCGATAAAATTGAATATGATTTGTTAGCTAAAAGAGCTAAACTTATATTTTATACGGCATGGGAGTTAGTAAATAGAGAAAATAGAATTATTGTTGACAAATGATAAATTTTAACAACGTTTTTTAGAATAATTTAAATTAAAAAGCCTGCTAATTGCAGGCTTAAATTTTTTAAAAAAAATTAAAAGCTTTTATTTTATAACTTTTACGTTAACTGCATTTAATCCTTTTTTACCTTCCTTTAATTCAAATTCCACTTTGTTGCCTTCTGCTATTTTATCAATTAGACCAGAAACGTGAACAAAATACTCATTTGAAGAACCACTCTCAATAATAAACCCAAATCCCTTAGATTCATTAAAGAATTTTACTGTACCGTTTTTCACTAGAATGTTAAATATTAATTATAATAACAAATATAAAATTATTACAATTCAATTTAAAAATTTATTTTTTAATAATGAGATTGGGATAAAGAAACAATTCTTTTAAATTATTGTATCTTTAATAGAACCTAAATTTTAAAAACAATGAAGGATTCTAACTATATAAAAATATACACAGGAAGTTTTATTATTGTTCAACAAATGATTAATGCACTTGAAGAAATAGGCATTAATGCAGTGGTTAAAGAAGAAACCGAATCAGGTCTTATCTCAGTTTTTGGTGCATCTAATCCTAATCTTCAACGAATTTATGTCCATAAAGATGAATTAGAAAGGGCCATTCCTATAATAGAGGAAATAACATCTAACTTAAAAGACTAATTAAAATTTAAGCTGTAACAGTATACATTTTAGTACGTAACTCCTTAATTTTTGGGTCTTGCATATATTCATCAAATGTTGTGTATCTATCAATTATACCGTTTGGAGTTAGTTCAATTACTCTGTTTGCAACGGTTTGTGCAAACTCATGGTCATGTGTTGTAAATAAAATAGTCCCTTTAAAATTAGTCAAGGAATTATTGAATGCAGTAATACTTTCAAGATCCAAGTGATTGGTAGGTTCATCTAACATCAATACATTGGCTCTTAACATCATCATTCTACTTAACATACAGCGTACTTTTTCTCCTCCTGAAAGAACATTTGACTTTTTAAGGGCTTCTTCTCCACTAAAAATCATTTTTCCCAAAAACCCTCGAATATAAACTTCTTCACGCTCTTCTTCAGTAGCAGCCCACTGTCTTAACCAATCAACTAATGATAAATTATTATTAAAAAACTCACTGTTATCAAGAGGTAAATACGATTGAGTCGTAGTAATTCCCCAAGAAAACTTTCCAGAATCAGCTTTTTCTTTAGCATTTAATATTTCATAAAATGCTGTAGTTGCTCTAGAATCTTTAGAGTAAACAACAACTTTATCGCCTTTAGCCAAATTCAAATCAATATTTTTAAACAAAAGATCTCCATCTAAAGACGCGCTAAGATCATGAACATTTAAAATTTGGTCGCCAGCTTCTCGTTCTCTTTCAAAAATAATAGCTGGATAACGTCTACTTGTTGGCCTAATGTCTGCAATATTCAATTTATCAATCATCTTTTTTCTACTTGTTGCTTGTTTACTTTTAGCAACGTTTGCAGAAAATCGTCTAATAAATTCTTCTAATTCTTTTTTCTTTTCTTCGGCTTTCTTGTTTTGCTGTGAACGTTGACGTGCCGCTAATTGAGAAGATTCATACCAAAATGAATAATTCCCAGAATAATGGTTAATCTTTCCGAAATCTATATCTGAAACATGAGTACAAACAGCATCTAAAAAGTGTCGGTCATGCGATACTACAATAACACAGTTTTCATAATTAGCCAAAAAGTTTTCTAACCAAGAAATAGTTTCATAATCCAAATCATTGGTAGGCTCATCCATAATCAACACATCTGGATTTCCAAATAATGCCTGAGCTAATAATACACGCACTTTTTGTTTTCCATCAAGGTCCTTCATTAGCATGTAATGTAACTCTTCTTTAATTTCCAAGTTTGAAAGCATTGAAGCTGCATCACTATCGGCATTCCATCCATTCATTTCTTCAAACTGAACCTGTAACTCCCCTATTCTATCAGCATTCTCATCAGAATAATCAGCATATAAAGCATCCATTTCAGTTTTTATTTTGAATAATGGTTTATTCCCCATTAAAACTGTTTCCAATACCGTATGCTCATCATATAAGTTATGGTTTTGTTCAAAAACAGACATACGTTTTCCAGGCTCTAAACTAACTTGCCCAGATGTTGGGTCTTGTTTACCAGAAATTATTTTTAAGAACGTTGATTTTCCTGAACCATTAGCTCCAATAATTCCGTAGCAATTACCTTGAGTAAAAGTTGTGTTTACTTCATCGAATAAAATACGTTTACCAAATTGTACTGAAAGGTTTGAAACTGTTAACATAAAGGTTTTTTTGAATTTTGTGCAAAAGTAGAAAAATCAAATCATAAGCACGACACTTAATTTATTTATTTTTTAAAAGACTTTTTATCAAATTATGAAATAAGAAATAAGCTTAACAAATTGAAAATTAAACCTCTAATGTATATTATTAATTATTTAACAACGTCTTAACAACACATCTTAATTGCAAAATTTAAATTTGTAAAATAGTGGATTCAATCCTAATTACCTTGAGGAACTAAAATTATGAGATTTCTTTTTTATAGTATCATACTTGTATTATCGCTCTTTGCTTGTGAAAATGACAAAAACAGGCCTGGGCAGCATGCTTTTTTAGGTGGCGAAATTATTAATCCTAATAATGATTTTGTGGTTCTTTTAAAATCTGATATGGTAATAGATACCATAAAACTTGACAATCACAATAGGTTTAATTACGATATTATTAATCTTGAAACTGGGTTTTACACCTTCAAACATGGTAGCGAAATCCAAATGGTTCTATTAGAGCCTAATGATAGTATTATGATACGTTTAAATACTTTTGATTTTGATGAATCTTTAGTTTATAGTGGTATTGGAGCTAATAAAAACAACTATTTTATTAATGAATTTTTACAAAACGAGATACTTGAAAAAAAGATTTTTAAGCTTTGTCAGTTAGAGCCTATTCCTTTCGAACAAACTATTAACGAGATTAAAGCAAATAAAAACGAATATCTTAACGGATTTATTGACAAGAATAATACTTCAAAATTATTTAAAGAAATAGCTGAAGCTAATATTAATTACAATTATTATACAAATAAAGAAATTTATCCAATTATAAATTACAGTTACAATAATCATACTATTATTCAAGATTTACCAAAAGACTTTTATAGTTACAGAAAAGAAGTTGATTATAATAACGAAGGCTTTTTAGAGTATTTAAATTATAATTCCTTTTTAAGATCTAGCATTAATAATTTATCACTCACCAAGCATTTAGACCATTTAAAAGAAGACCATTTTAATAGCACCTCCTTATGCTATAATCTTGATAAATTAGAGTTAATAGATAGTTTAGTGAGTAATCAAACTATAAAAAATGATCTACTATATCATTTTACAATGTCTTTTTTAAACAAGAATAAAGAGATTGAAAATAATGACACTATCAAAAATTATTTTTTGAGTAAAAGCACAAATAACGAAAACAATGAAATAATTTCTAATTTAACCGAGTCTTTAAACAATCTTAAACCTGGAAAAAAATTTCCAAATATTAAGCTGGTAAATTCGCAAAACTCTGAATTAGATTTTCATTCGTTAATCAAAAGGCCTACTGCTATCTATTTCTGGTCTCATAATTTTTATGAGCATTTTAAAGAATGCCATTATAAGGTAAAGGAACTAAAAATAAAATATCCCGAAATTGATTTTATTGCTGTTAATGTGGATGATGAAAATTTTAAAACTTGGGATAAAACTTTAAAAAACAATCGATTTTCAGAAGTGAATGAGTTTCAATTTAAAAATCCTGACGAATCTATGCATATGCTTGCTATTTACCCCATGACAAAAGTAATTATTTTAGATAAAAATAATATTATAGTAAATAGTAATGCTAATATGTTTTCTAGCAATTTTGAAGAGCAACTACTTGGTTTGATAAGTAAATAATCTATTTAAACTATTAAACTAAAAAAGCCTCAAATTTTTAAAAATTTGAGGCTTTTTTGTAATACTCTATTTCTTAATTACCTTTTTTGTAATCTTCTAAAAACTTTGCCAATCCAATATCCGTTAATGGATGCTTTAATAATCCTTCAATGGCGCTTAATGGTCCTGTCATAACATCAGCGCCTAATTTAGCACAATCAATAATATGCATTGTATGGCGCACAGAAGCAGCTAAAATTTGAGTTTCAAAAGAATAGTTGTCATATATATGACGAATTTCTGAAATTAAATTTAACCCATCTGTTGAAACATCATCCAAACGACCAATAAAAGGCGATACATAGGTTGCACCGGCTTTAGCAGCAAGAAGTGCTTGTCCTGGAGAAAACACTAAAGTCACATTCGTTTTAACTCCTTTTTCTGAAAAATATTTACATGCTTTAATACCATCTTTAATCATTGGTAATTTTACAACAATTTGATCATGTAATTCAGCTAAAGCCTCACCTTCACGAATCATCCCTTCAAAATCTGTAGCAATTACTTCCGCACTTACATCTCCTTCTACAATATTGCAAATATCTACATAGTGTTTCATGATATTATCATGACCTGTAATCCCTTCTTTTGCCATTAATGATGGATTCGTTGTTACACCATCAAGAACTCCTAAACCTTGTGCTTCTCTAATTTGATTAAGATTTGCTGTGTCGATAAAAAATTTCATTCTGCTTATTTTATTATTGAATTATTTTTGCGTTACGGTTTTACTTTTAATTGAGGGATTTTAAATTTTTAGGCTAAATCCAAACGAATTAAAGCAATCCTTAACGACTGCGAATTTACAATTTTAAGTTTCTTTAAGCTTTAAATTTTATTAACAAATTTAAATACTTACTAAGATTCTAAATTATAATTTATAATGGTTTAGTAATAGCTTCTCGTACATCCTGTCCGGTAAAATTCTTTTCAAAACAATTGAAAATTTTTGCATAAATGCCCCAACTTTATAATGTATTTTTGGCTTTTTGGTATTAATAATTTTTAAAACTGCTTCAGCCATCATGTCGGGATTACTACCACTGTCTACATGACTATTCATTAATTCTAATGTATTACCATAAGGTTTATGGTAAGGCGACTTGTCTAATAATGGTGCGTGGAACCTTCCGGCTGCAATATTTGTAGCAAAATCACCTGGAGCAACGTTAGTCATATGAATATTAAAATCCTTTAATTCCATTCTAAATGCTTCGGTAATAATTTCAAGAGCCCCTTTACTTGCACTATAAATACCCCGATAAGGTAATCCCATGTAACCTGCAATAGACGTAATATTAATGATTAAACCCGATCGTTGTACACGCATTTGTGGTAAAACCGATTTAATAACGTTTATGGGTCCAAAAAAATTAGTTTCAAAATTAGCTTTAATTTCTTCCTCAGGAATTTCTTCAATCGGCCCAGTGATTCCAACACCCGCATTGTTAATTAAAACATCCAGTCTTCCTTCCTTTTCTATAATTGTTTTGGCTAAGTGCTGAATAGAACCTACGTCCTTTACATCTAAAGTTAAAATAGGGAATTGGCTCTCCTTATATTTTTCCGGATTTCTACTTGTGCCGTAAACTATAAAATTTCGCTTTGTTAAATATTCACCAATTGATTTACCAATTCCAGAAGATCCGCCAGTAATTAAAACAACCTTAGACATGTTTATGTTTTTTGTTAAAACCGTAAAGTTACTATTGTAATTGTTTTTTAGGAAAGAAAAAGGCACAAAAAAAGGCAAGCTACCTACATCACACCGCTACGACCATTTACCTTTGCTTCGTTCCCGACCTGGAGGATTCAACAGGAGCTGGTTGTGTAGGACTTGCCGGGTGCAAAGATACAACCTTTTAAAATTTTCACAATGATTTTTTAAACTGATTTTAAATAAATATCTTGCTTAAAATTTATATTTCAAATGAATATTTTCAAATACCTCACAATCATATTTTTAAGCACTCTTCTTTTTGCATGTGGGACAAACAATGGTCAAAAGAAAAGCGATTTCATATTAAAAACTAATTCAAAAAACAACACTTTTTTGAATAATGAATCCTTATCTCTAACAATTGAAAATCCGAAAAACCAACCAATAGATTCTGTTCAATATAAATTAGAAAACAAAAAAATTGGAGAATCAACATCATTAATTGATATTAAGTTAGGAAAACATACCGTTGAAGCTATTGTATATTCAAACAATGAGCAACAATCTGTCTTTCAAAATATAATTATCCTAAATAATGAAACGCCTAAAATATTCACTTATAAAATAATTAATGAATATCCTCACGATATAACCTCTTATACTCAAGGCTTAGAGTTTTTTAATGATACTTTATATGAAAGTACTGGCCAATATAAAGAATCTAAACTTAGAAAAATCGATTTCAAAACAGGGAAAATTCTAAAAAATATTAATCTGGCGGATGAATATTTTGGAGAAGGGCTAACTATTTTAAATAATAAAATATTACAATTAACCTGGCAAAAAGGAATTGGCTTTATTTATGACTTAAATACTTTTGAAAAAATAAATAGCTTTAAATATGGAAAAAGTAAAGAAGGCTGGGGCTTGTGCAACGATGGTAAAATTATTTATAAAAGTGATGGCACTGAAGATATTTGGATATTGAATCCTGAAACTTTAATTGAACAAGATTATATTCAAGTTTATACCAATAAAGGCCCTATTAAAGAAATTAACGAGCTAGAATGGATTAACGGAAAAATTTATGCTAATCGTTATCAAAAAGATGGTGTCGCTATAATTAATCCAAAAAATGGCGCTGTTATTGGCGTAATTGATTTTTCTCCTTTAAAAAAACTTGTCACTCAACATCAAGGATTAGATGTGTTAAATGGAATCGCCTTTAATCCTAAAACAAAAACAGTTTTTGTAACTGGTAAGCGCTGGGACAAATTGTTTGAAATAGAAATTATTGAAAATTAGTTCCTTTTTGCTTGATATCTAAAGAACATCTGAGAAATTGGAATAATTGAAAGACCCACAACTACAAATACATAAAAAGCATTTTTTAAACCAAAAGCATGTGCTAAATAACCTATCATAGGAGGTCCTATAAACATACCTACGATACCATAGGTTGAAATAATAGAAATTGCCATACCAGGTGAATATTTATCTGACGTACCCGCCAAAGCAAAAGTCATTGGGAATATAGCAGCAGTCCCAAACCCGACCAAACAAAACCCTAGAAGTGCCGACCAAAAATAAGGAAATAAAATAGCTATTAAAATTCCAATAGTTATTACCGTTGAACTAAAAACATAAGTCCTTTTAGAGCCAATTCGGTTAATTAATTTATCCGAAAAAAATCTTGATAAAGCCATACAGGTCATAAAAGACAAATAGCCATACGTAAACACATCTTCCTTAATAACTTCTTTAAAAAACACACCGCTCCAATCAAACATCCCTCCTTCGCATATTGCAGCAAAGAAAATGATGACTCCTAAATATAAAATAAAAGGATCTGGTTTGCCAAAAATAATTTTATTCCCCGTTGGGGATTTGTCATTTTTAATGGTGAAATTATAAGCTACAAATATTAGAATCAATGAAAATATAGACACTGACAACAAATGATTAGCAATTCCTACATGAAATTTAACCATTAATGTTGAGAATGCTACCCCAACCAATCCACCAGTACTCCACAAACCATGAAATGATCCTACAATTCTTTTTTCAAATTTTCTTTGCAGTATTAACGACTGCGTATTCATAGCTATGTTAAGAATTCTCATAAAAAATGAAAAAAAACTAATGGCTATAATTAACATAATTGTAGACTGTATATAACCAATCCAAATCAAGGAAAATATAAATAAAACGAAAGAAACTAATAAGGGTTGTCGACTATCAAATTTTGAAACTAACCAACCGGAAATAGGCAAACCAATTAATGAGCTGATAGGCATCGCCAAAAGAATAGTACCCAATTCTGCTTCATTTAGATTAAAAAATGTTTTTAAAGTAGGAATACGTGAAGCCCACGTGGCAAAACTAAGTCCTGATAAAAAAAAGTAGGTTCCTAACGCTAATCTTTGCTTAACTTTTAACTCCATTATAAAAATGAAGGCAAGTTTTAACAACTTGCCTTACTATTTTGAATATCTAAATTATTTATATAATTCTTGATAATACTGTTCTGCCATTCTGTGACTTGAAAAATCTGGAATCACATCATCGATACTTTGGAACACCATTTTTTGCCATTCTTGTGGGCGATCATAATACATTGGTATTACCTTATTTTCAAGAATGTCATATAAATTATCGGCATCAATTTTATCTTGCTGCCAAACCGGCATATTATGGTCAAGTTCTGGTAAAACAAAACAATTTTCTCCATTCTTTTGAAATTCAGGAATCCATCCATCATTTATAGATAAATTTAAAGAACCATTCATTGCCGCCGTCATTCCACTTGTTCCAGAAGCTTCGCGGGTAATTCTTGGTGTATTTAACCAAATATCTGATCCTTCCTTTAGCTTTCTTGACAAATCCATCTCATACCCTATTAAAACAGCCAAATTAGGTGCTGTTTTAGAATAGTTAACTAAATGATTAAAAATATCAATAGCGTAATAATCAAAAGGATATGGCTTCCCTGCCCAAATGATTTGTACCGGATATTTAGAATTAGAAATTAATCTTTTAAATCGCTCAATATCATGTAATAACAAATCTGCTCGTTTATAACCAGCAAATCTACGGGCCCACACAATGGTTAAAACATTTGGATCGAATAGCTTTTTAGTTTGATTTAAAACCTCATCAAATAATTGCTTTTTAAGCTCTACCTTTCTAGTTTTAAAAGCTTTGCTATTTCGTTTTTCCCATGCTTTCTTGATAAGATCGTCTTGCCAAAAGTTTTGATTTTGTGCATTGGTAATAGGAATAATTTTGCATGTCTTATCAAAATCCTTCCACATGTCCTTAGAAACAATTGCATGTAATTTGGAAACAGCATTGGCTCTTTTAGCCATTCTTAAAGCAGAAACAGTATAATTAATCATACCTCCATTAACGGTTTCTTTTTCAAGTTCTTCTTCAGAAAGTGTTTTACCAAAAAATCCACAACGATTTAAATGACGTCCATCTCGCTCTTCATTTCCTGCTTTTTCAGGGGTATGAGTTGTAAATACTAATTGATTCTTTTTAACACCTTTATCTTTTAAATAGTAAAAAGCAGGTAATCCATGACCTTCATTTAAATGATAAATATCTGCCCCTCCTAAGGCTTCTACAACTTTTGCTCCACCAATTCCTAAAATAATACTTTGTGAAACTCTTGTTACCTCGTTCGCATCATACAAATGATTGGTAATGGTTCTTGATAAAAAATCGTTACTTTCAATATCTGTACTTAACAAATAAATCGGCGCTGAACCAAATATTTCAGGTTTTAACAGATAAGCCCTTACTTTAACATTAGGGTTATCATGTAATTTAACAGACACCTCTATTCCAGTATCTTCTAAGAAGTGATATGCCTTTTCAGTAAAATCGGTACGAAGTGTTTGATCTTCATTCCTTGATTGATCATAATAACCATATTTCCAAAGCATTCCAATACCAATAACATTTTGTTTTAGCTCATGAGCTGAACGCATATGAGATCCCGCCAAAAAACCAAGTCCACCAGAGTAAATTTTTAATGCCTGATGTATTCCAAACTCCATACTAAAATAAGCCACTTTCTTCTCAAATTTCTTTGCTGGTTTATATGGATGGATATTTTTATTAATCATATTCAATTATTTTTTTAAGGCGCAAATTTATTAATAATTAAGAAATTACAACTAATAGTTCAGGTCTTTAATTAAGAAATTTTAAAAAGATGTTTTTAAACGAGAAATACACGCAAAATTAATGGGATAATTGATAATAATTTAATGCACAGGGCTTTGTGTACATGGACAGTTACTTATACCTTGTAGAAAATCTAATCCAATCGTGATAACATGTGTTCCTGAATTGTAACCTGATAAATCATTAACCGTTACTTGATACGCATAGCCAAAATAAAATATAGATTTCTTAAATCCTACCATAGGACCTACATTAAGCGGTTTTA
>JAHEDS010000024.1 GCA_024641135.1 Flavobacteriales bacterium | reverse complement strand
CTTTGAATTCCAAAACGAGCACGCATTGGTGATGTAAGTAAACCTGAACGCGTTGTAGCTCCTATAAGCGTAAAAGGATTTAAATTAATTTGTACGGTTCGAGCATTAGGACCAGACTCAATCATGATATCAATCTTGTAATCTTCCATTGCCGAATACAAATACTCTTCAACTATAGGGCTTAAACGATGAATTTCGTCAATAAACAATACATCTCGTTCTTCAAGATTGGTTAATAAGCCCGCCAAGTCTCCTGGCTTGTCTAAGACAGGACCAGAAGTAACTTTAATCCCGACATTTAATTCATTTGCTAAAATATGGGCTAAAGTGGTTTTGCCCAATCCTGGAGGACCATGAAACAAGGTGTGGTCTAAAGCTTCACTTCGTAGATTCGCAGCCTGAACAAAAACCTGAAGGTTTTCCAAAACCTGATCCTGACCCGTAAAATCATCAAAAGACAAGGGTCTTAACTTTCTTTCAACATCAATTTCTTCAGGAGAAAAGTTTTCGCTTGTTGGGTCTAAGTTTTCATTCATAACAAGCAAATATAAAGAAAAAGCCTTTCTAAAAATAGAAAGGCTTTTTCTTTATTAATGGTTTTTATTTTAATTCAATATTGTAAATTCACAACGTCTGTTAATATCGTATTCTTCATCAGTACATCCTTCGTCTTTAATACAGTCGTTTAATGGTTGCATTTCACCATAACCAATACTTTTTAATCGGTTTCTGTCAATACCTTGGCTCACCAAATACTCTAAAGTAGAAGCTGCTCTACGTTTAGATAAATCTAAATTATATTGATCTTTTCCACGAGCATCTGTATGCGCTGATACTTCCACTTCCATTGAAGGATATTTTTTCATTAAATCAACTAAAACATTTAATGTTATTGAAGCATCCTCACGAATATTAGACTTATCAAAATCAAAATAAATTTTATCTAATTCAACTTGAACGTCTCCTTTTTCATTTTCCTTAACACGCTCTTCTACATCTGCAAAAGATTCTAAACTTAAATAAATATTGTGTTGAATGGCTCCTTCACTATCTGTCGAGAATTCGATATCCTGCGGAATATAAGCTTTGCGGGTTCCACGAACTTTGTACTTTTTATTTGGTTCAATTTTGAAAATATAGTAAGCCTTATCTCCAACTATAGTATCTTGAATAACATTTCCTGCTTCATCAAATAACGATACCAAAGCACCAACTAATAATTCTTTACTGTTTTTATCTTGTACAATACCTTCAACTTGGTATTTGGTTAACATATTTTCTTCTCTGGCAAAACCATATATCCGGTCGTAACCTGTCCTGTTTGATGACACAAATCCTTTGTTATCTTTTTCTCTAATTACAAATGCAAAATCATCAACATTACTGTTTATGGTAGCCCCTAAATTAACTGGCTTATCAAAAACACTATTCACCATATTGCTTCTAAACACGTCGAGCCCTCCAAAACCTTCTTGTCCATCAGAAGAAAAATACAACACATTATTTTCACTCATAAATGGAAACTGTTCTCTGTGTTTAGTATTAATTGTTGCTCCTAAATTTTCTGGTTCCCCATAAGTACCATCATTATTAATGGCTACTTTATAAATATCAAAACCACCTAAAGTTCCGGGCATATCGCTTGCAAAATATAAACTTTTTTCATCTTTACTTAGCGAAGGGTGCTCCGTACTATAGGCATTTGAAGTAAATGGAAGTGCTGAAACATTTGTCCAATTCCCATCAACTAATTCTGCTTTATAAATTTTAATATGAGCAATTCTTTCTTCATCAGATTTTTTACGAGAGGTGTTTGTTCTATTAAAATACATGGTTTTACCATCTTTCGTAAACACCGCATTACTCTCATGAGAATCTGTATTAATAGCTTCTGAAAAGGCGGTAATATTTGCCATCACTCCGTTATTATCCATAGTAGCGTAATACAAATCTAAATATGGTAAATCATTCCAAGAATAAGATGGATTATTTGTATTTCTTGACGAGGCAAAAGCTACTTTATCATCTCCGTAAAAAGACAATCCAAAATCGCTTCCTACATTCGGATTATCAATTTCTTTTAACTTAAAGTTATGTGGCGTTGTTTTTTCCAAAGAGGCAATAAATGCATTTGTATTAACTGGTTTGTTAAAATACCTGCTTAATTGTCTATCTGCTTCCTTATAATCTTTAACACCTTTTAAGGCTTGACCATATCTAAAATGATATTCAATATCTATAGAATCCCCATAGGTAAGAAACAACTCTCTATACGTTTTTATAGCATTCTGTAAATGCGTATTATAGTAATAACTATCTGCTAAATTTTGAAGAACCTCTTGTGTGCGTTCTTTCGTTTCATAAATTTCTGCAGCTTGATTATAAGCTCTCATTTCAAAAAGCTTATTAACTCTATTTAAATTTGCCTTTTGTGCTAATGTGATTCCACTAACTAGTAAAAGGCTTGCAAGTATGTATCTGTTTGTTTTCATAATTGTAATCATTATTAATTAGAAGAATCTTGGTGAACGATCATAACCACTTTTGAAGTTAAATAAATCAACATCAAACAAAATAAATATTTCGTGTGACCCTGAATTAAAATTCCCTAAGTTGCTTGTAGTATAATCATAGGCATAACCAATTCTTAATTCGGGAGTTATTCTAAAATTAACCAATGCGCTTACCTCATCACCAAGCCTATAACCTAATCCAGCTTCTAATCTTTCATTAATAAGAACATTTGCAGTAATATCAAGTGCAAAAGGCGATCCTTTCACTGCTTTTCCCATAAAAGCGGGTTTTAATTTTAAATTTTCATTTATATCGAAAACATATCCTCCTGTAATGAAATAGTGAACATTTTGAACGCCCGTTGATTTTATTCCATTTTCATTTTCCAAATGCTTTGTAGATAACATATTTGGAGCCGATAAACCCAAATAATAGTTGTCTGTGAAATAGAATGCCCCAATACCTAAATTAGGAAAGGTTTTACTAACATTTTCATTAAAAGCAATATCTGTACTTACATCTCCTGATTGCAAAATGAATCCATCAAAATTGGCGTTAAAAAAGGTAAATCCGGCTTTTAAACCAAGTGATAATTTACCTTCTAAGCTAACTGGTAATACATAAGCAAAATCTGCATATATATTATTTTCGTTGACTACATCACCAATATTATCATTGGTAAAAGACAAGCCTAATTCAATTTTATCATTTACCGGAGTATGAGCAAAAAAGGTTCCTGTTTTTGGTGCTCCATCTATGCCAACCCATTGTGTTCTGTATAAACCTCCAAGGTTTAAAATTCCCTGATCTGCAGTTGCATAAGCCGGGTTTACAACACTCATATTGTACATATACTGAGTGAATTGAGGATCTTGTTGAGCGAAGCCTTGTAAAGACCAAAGAGTCAAACTTATCAAAGCAGCTATTTTATGATATATATTTAAATTTTTCATTGTTTCTTAAATTTTGATTTATCTAAAAATTATCTGCTTAAGTATAAGCGACCTTGTTCTGGTTTGTTTTCTCCATCATTGAAATTGAAAATATAGAAGTAAACTCCAACTGGAAGTTTTCCTTTCCCCAGACTCGATTGATTTGATATCCCATCAAAGCGAGGAGTTGAAGCATTTCCTTTATAAACTATATTACCATATCTATTAAATATTTGAATTTCGAAATTCGGATATAAAATATCTAAATTATTGTAATCAAATGTATCATTTACACCATCTCCATTTGGTGAAAAACCATCAGGTAAAACCAATTTACCACAAGATGTTAAATCTGGATTAACCGTTAAACGTAAACTACTTTCACATCCAGTAACGTCATCAATTAAGGTCGCATAATATGTTGTACCATAAATTAATACCGAACTACTTGCTATTGGTGACCCTCCTGTAGCAGAATCGTACCAAATAACATTATCTAAATTTGAATCGTATTCAACTATATTCACGGTTAAATCCATTATTGTTGGATTATCATTTATACATAATTCCTGATTTGGATCAATAAATGAAGGCGTTAAGGCATCATTAATAGTTACAGTAACTTGTATGTTTTGAGATGACTCACAACCTGTTCCATTTGTTTGGGTTGCATAGTAATCTTGGTTATTTACCAAGGTATCTGTCGCATTCACAATGGTTGTTAAAGCTGCATCTGAATACCATATAATTGTACCCGTTGCTGAAATTGAAGCATCTAAATCTGCTACCGTAGGGTTTTCTATTAAACAAAATATAGGATTTGAGTTTATAACTACAGGTGGTGGACTATCATTTACAGCTATCGTTATTTGAGAACTTGCATCTATCGTACAAGGTGAAACTGAAGCCACCAAATAGGTATAGATTCCAGGTGCATCAACTAAAGGATCAAAAATCCCAGTACCACTAGCTAAAGCTGGGGACCAAACACCAGTAGCGTCGGGTGTTCCGCCTAACTGAGTCAATAAATCAATTGACCCATCGATAACACAAATAGAAATTGAAGCATCTAAACCTGCATCAGGCGCCTGTGTAACTGTTACAACCACATTACTAGTATAAACAGAACATGCATTTGACAATGTATAAGTATATGTATTTGAAGGATCAACTAAAGGATCAAAAACTCCTGTACCACTAGCTAAAGCGGGTGACCAAGTTCCTCCTGTATCTGCACTTCCAATAAGTGTAAATAAATCAATTGTACCACCATCACTACAAATATCTAATACGGCATCAGTACCTGCACTTAAGGGAGCTTCAACTGTAACTGTAATAGTTGTGAAAGCATCAACACATGGTGCATTCGCTGTTACATAATATGTAAACTGATAATTTCCTGGTGTCAAGGCAGTAGCATCTAAACTATTTCCTGTTAATGCACCTGTTCCATCAGTATCTTGCCATACTCCTCCTGCATCTTGAGTTCCATCTAACCCGGTGAAGAGGTCAACTGCATTATTATCGTTACAAATGGCCATTGCGATTGCATTACCAGAATTTGGTGATTGATAAATAGTAACTGTTACCTCAAATCGAACTGAAGATTCGCACCCATTTGTTGCATCAGTTTGTGTTGCATAATACGTTTCTCCATCAATTAAGTTTACTGTACCTGCTAAAGCAGTTCCTCCAGAAGGATTATCATACCAATTAATATTTATACCTGTTGCCAATAAATCTGAAACCGTAGCCGAATCACAAAATTCTTGAGACACAGCACCTGTAGGTGTAGAGGCATCATTTATAATAATTGTAACTGTAACTAGTACATCATCACAAGTCCCTATAGCATCCACATCGTATGTGAAGTTATAAGTTCCTGCAGAAAGACCGTCAACTGTTAGTAAATTACCACTTAATGCTCCTGTTGAGTCATCGTCATTCCAAACACCTGCTTGATCTTCTCCTTCTAATAAATCGAACAAATCATATGTTTGTCCGGATGATATTTCAGCAATACATAATTCGGCTGGTGAATTAACAGTTCCAGAGTCTGGTGCTGTCTCGATAGTAATGGTTACTGTTGAACTGTTGATACAGCCAAAGGCATTAGTTAAACTATAAGAGAACCCATAAGATCCAACAGCTAGTGCTGTTAAATCAACATTACTTCCTGTTAATGCACCTGTAGAATTGTCGTCTGTCCAAGTTCCTCCAGCATCATTTCCAGTTAATTGACCAAATAAATCCAGCGGTGAATTTGATGCTAAGTCATTTTCACAAAATACAGCAGCTGTTGCAATTCCTGTATTGGGTTGTGGATGTACTATTATTTGTACTGTAACATCTACATCTGTACAACTTCCAATTGCCGGAACTGAATAAGTATAATCGTAAGTTCCATCTGTGAAACTTGAAATATCAATTGAATTGGTCACAACAGTTCCTGAAGTATCTGTCCCTGTATACCAAGTACCATTTGTATCCTGAGTACCATCTAATAAAGTAAATAAATCAAACGGAGAATTTGAAGCGAGATCTTCTTCGCAAATTTCAATTGGGGCTAAAGCAACTCCTGATTCGGGTGCTGGTTCAACAGTAATTATTACAGTCGAACTATTTGAGCATCCAAAGGCATTAGTTAAACTATATGTGAATCCATAAAATCCAACCGCTAGTGCTGTTAAATCAACATTACTTCCTGTTAATGCACCTGTAGAATTGTCGTCTGTCCAAGTTCCTCCAGCATCATTTCCTGTTAATTGACCAAATAAATCTAGCGGTGAATTTGATGCTAAGTCATTTTCACAAAATACAGCAGCTGTTGCAATTCCTGTATTGGGTTGTGGATGTACTATTATTTGTACTGTAACATCTACATCTGTACAACTTCCAATTGCCGGAACTGAATAAGTATAATCGTAAGTTCCATCTGTGAAACTTGAAATATCAATTGAATTGGTCACAACAGTTCCTGAAGTATCTGTCCCTGTATACCAAGTACCATTTGTATCCTGAGTACCATCTAATAAAGTAAATAAATCAAACGGAGAATTTGAAGCGAGATCTTCTTCACAAATTTCAAATGGGGCTAATGCAACCCCTGATTCTGGTGCCGGTTCGATGGTTATAGAAATTGTTTCTGTATCATCGCAAGTACCATTTGATATAGTATAAGTATATTGATAAGGACTTCCAGCAACTGTAAGACCTGTTATATCTAAATTATTCGATATAGTAATCAAGGCTGCATCTGTCCATATCCCTGTATTATTATCTTGTGAACCATCTAAAGCATTAAATAAATCAAATGGTGAATTTGTAATTAAATCATTCTCACAAAAAGTTTGATTTATTGCTATTCCTGCGTTTGGATCTTGTAAAACAACTATTTGAACAGTTGTAGATGCTTCCGTACAAGGATTTGGTAATAAATTTTGAGTATATGTAAAATTATAAGTCCCTGAGGTGAATCCTGACAAATCAATAGGTGATGATATAACAGGATCTGTACTTTGTGTACCTTGTGTCCATTGACCACTAGGATCTTCATTATCTAATAAGCTAAATAAATCAAAACTAGATGGTAGTCCAGACTCACAAAATGTAGCTGGATTTATTGCTGCTACTGTTCCAGAAGAAAATACTTCAAAAACTGTTATTGCAACATTCGATGTGTTTTCTGGACAAGCACCATTTGCAGGTACTGTATATGTAAATGTATAAGCTCCTGGAGTGGTTAAAGTTGAAATATTAACTGTTCCAAGATTCGCTCCAGAGGTTGGTAAAGGTCCAGACCATGTTCCATTAGTATCCGGAGACCCACCAAGTTCATCAAACAAATTAAAATCACTAGTTGGCAAATTATCTTGGCAAAATTCTAAACTTCCTGAAGTACCTGGATCGAAAGGATCATTAATTGTTACGACAACAGGAATAGCCTGGCTATCACAAAACACGTCGTCTATTTGAACATAATAGGTGTTGCCATTTACTAATGGTGTTGATAAGGACAATTTTGGAAGAATAGGATTCCCACCACTATCTAAATTGAGGTACCAACTTACAGTAGCCGTTGTTCCTTTTGACAAATTACCAACTGTTGGGTTGGTATCTGAACAAAAAAGCTGTGGGCTTGCTGGTGTTGGATTAGCAGGAGCCGGGAATAAAGCTGTTGTTCCAATTTCTATCTGGCTTCTACAAGAAGAACTATCAATAAATACAATATAGAAATTATACGCTCCATTTGGTATTGTATCGGTTAAATTTGCTAAACTTGTCAATTCATAATCATAATAAACTTCTACAGAACCTCCTATTGGCTTATTGGGATCTAAAACATCATTTATATAAGTTTGAATGGTTGCATTTTCGTTGCTACAATAAACAGCATCAAGATTTCTTCCAGTCGGATTAACAGAAAAGTCAACTGTAATAGATTCTCTTATTACACAAGTGCCAGAACTATCATCAACATAGTAGACGCCTTCATTTACTAATTGAGACGGACTAAATGAAGTTCCACCCGAAGCCACATTATACCATACAATTCCTCCACCATTATCGGTAGCATAATCTGCACTTAAATCGGCAAATGTATAACCATCTGCGATACAAATAGTGGCGTTAGGAATAATTGTTGGGCACTGCGCATTTGCATAAAATGCAGTCAATAAAAATACAAAACTATAAGCAGCATATTTTAATGCATACCTAAAAAGGGATTTTGTTTTCATAGATTTGGTTAATTCGTTATATTAGATATTATCTTCTTAAATAATAGTAGGATATTTCAACAAAAACACCCATAATTAATCTAATGTCGTGCAATTTAACGAATTTATTTGTATTTCGTCGAGTTTTTGTATTTTTTTTTCAAAAAAAACTTTCGAAGCATAAAAAAAGCCCATTTTTCAATGGGCTTTTTAATTATATAATATAAACGTGTTAATGTTGAAGCTCTTCTTCTCCTTCTTTTAAAGGAATATTCTGTGGCACAAAATCTTCATCATGACCAGGCTTACTATAATCATAAGACCAACGGTATACATGAGGTATATCACCAGGCCAGTTTCCATGAATATGTTTTACAGGAGCAGTCCATTCCAAGGTGTTAGACCTCCATGGATTTTGCACAGCCTTTTTCCCAAAGAAAATACTACTGAAGAAATTATATAAATAAACAATTTGTACTGCACCACCAATTAAAGCAAAAATGGTAATAATAACATTTACATTAGCCAAATCGTCAAATAGTGGAAAATTAGTATTTGTATAATAGCGACGTGGTAATCCAGCCATTCCAATAAAATGCATTGGGAAGAATACTCCGTATGCACAGACTGCTGTTACCCAGAAATGAATATAACCTAAATTCTTATTTAGCATTCTGCCAAACATTTTAGGATACCAATGATAAATACCTGCAAACATACCATATAGTGCCGAGATACCCATAACCAAATGGAAATGTGCCACAACAAAATAAGTATCATGTACATTAATATCAAGCGCACTATCCCCAAGAATGATTCCTGTTAAACCACCTGTAATAAATGTTGAAACAAAGCCTATAGAAAAAAGCATCGCAGGATTCATCTGTAAATTACCTTTCCATAAAGTCGTTATCCAGTTAAAAGCCTTAACTGCAGAAGGTATGGCAATTAATAAAGTTGTGAAAGTAAAAACAGATCCTAAAAATGGATTCATTCCAGAAACAAACATATGGTGTCCCCAAACAATTGTAGATAAAAATGCAATTGCTAGTATAGATGCGATCATCGCTCTATAACCAAAAATTGGTTTTCTTGAATTTGATGCCATAATTTCAGAAACCAATCCCATTGCAGGTAATATTACAATATATACTTCAGGATGCCCCAAGAACCAAAATAAATGTTCAAATAATACTGGTGAACCTCCTTGGTAATGTAAAACCTCTCCTTGAATAAAAATATCTGATAAAAAGAATGAAGTTCCAAAACTTCTATCCATAATAAGCAATAACGCCGCAGATAATAAAACCGGAAATGAAATTACCCCAATTACAGCCGTAATAAAGAATGTCCAGATAGTTAAAGGAAGTCTTGTCATAGACATTCCTTTTGTACGCAAATTAATAACGGTTACTATATAGTTTAAAGATCCTAATAAAGAAGAAGCAATAAATATAGCCATAGATACCAACCAAAGCGTCATTCCTAAACCTGATCCGCCTTGTGCCATAGGTAATGCACTTAAAGGAGGATATATTGTCCAACCAGCCGATGCCGGTCCTGCTTCAACAAATAAAGAAATTACCATTATTACACTAGAAAGGAAAAACAACCAGTAGGATACCATATTTAAAAAACCAGATGCCATATCTCTCGCTCCAATTTGTAATGGAATTAATAGGTTACTAAACGTTCCACTTAAACCTGCAGTTAATACAAAGAATACCATAATCGTTCCATGTATAGTAACTAAAGCCAAATAAATATCTGCATCCATAATGCCATTTGGCGCCCATTTACCTAAAAATGTCTCAAATAAAACATTTGGTTCTTCTGGCCATGCCAATTGCATACGGAACATCATAGACATAAATACACCTATAACCCCCATGATAGTACCAGTGATAAGGTACTGTTTAGCAATCATCTTATGGTCTTGACTAAAAATATATTTAGTAACAAAGGTTTCTTTGTGATGATGTCCGTGGTCTTCGTGAGCGTGAGTATCTTCGTGTGCTGACATAATCTTATATCGTATTTATCTTTTTAAATTTAATTAATTAGAGAATTTTTAAATAATTTTTGCTCTTTCATCCAAGCATCATATTCTTCTTGAGTTTCTACAATAATTTTCATTTGCATATTGTAGTGAGACTTACCGCAAATTTTATTACATAATAATAGGTAATCAAAATCATAAGGTTCTAAGGCCTCCTGACCTTTAGCAACTAATTCTTTACTCTTTTCAACTCTAATTTTGTTAATATTAGCAACCTTATCTGTAATTTCCGGTTTTTGACGCATTTCAGTAGTAGTTACCGTAGGGGTGAACCCAAATTGAGTAATCATACCAGGAACACAATTCATTTGGGCTCTAAAATGCGGCATATAAGCAGAATGTAATACATCCTGTGAGCGCATTTTAAATAACACTGGTCTCCCAACTGGTAAATGAAGTTCTGTAGTAATCACATCATCCTGAGCATCAGGATCTGACTCATCAAGACCTAATATATTTGCACGATCAATATCAATTAAACGAACATTAGATTTTCCTAAAGTATTATCCTCACCACCATATCTTGCTTTCCAGTTAAATTGTTGTGCATACAGCTCAATTACCAATGGATCATCATCCTCATTAACACCCATAATGTTAATCCAAGTACTTAAACCGTAGATAATTAATCCAGCTAACACTATTACAGGTATAATGGTCCAAATAGCTTCCAATTTATTGTTGTCTGCGAAAAACAAAGCCTTTTTTCCCTTTTCACCTTTATATTTATAAGCAAAATAATGCAGTAAAAACTGAGTAATTGTTTGTACAACAAAAATAAGGGTCATTGAAATAATCATCAAATTATCAATTCGAGGACCATGTTCTGATGCTGCATTTGATAATAATGGTAAATCACCCCATTTAACAAATGAAATTATGGTGATAATATAAATGAAAGCTAAAAATGCTATCATTAAATACCCATTTATTTTGTTGTCCTTATCATTGGCAACCTGAGAATTTTCAGCCTTAGCTTGCGCTAAATCAAAAATCTTAACCATTTGCCAAATGGCAACTAAAATAAATACTAAAACTATAATTGTTAATAAAGCAGTCATTGTTATCGTTCGTCTTTATTTATATTTTATTAATAATGGAAATCTTCACTTTCTTTTCTAAAAGGATAGCCTTTTACAAGTAAAGGTGCTTTTGTTAAAGCTGTAAATACAATGAATATGAATAATCCTGCAAAAAGTAATAATGAACTAATTTCAGGAATTCCAATATACCATCTGTCACCAACTGTCGCTGGCATAATCATGTTGAAAATATCTATATAGTGTCCAGCTAAAATAACTAAACCTGTCATCACTACAAACCACGGAACACGTTTGAAATCAGCATTCATCAACATTAAAATTGGGAATACAAAGTTCATAACTACCATACCAAGGAATGGTAATTTATAATCGCCAAAACGTGTTACAAAATAGGTAACCTCCTCTGGAATATTTGAATACCATATCAACATAAATTGTGAGAACCAAAGATACGTCCAGAAAATACTGAATGCAAACATAAATTTAGCCACATCATGTAAATGGTTTTCATTTACAAACTCTAAATAATTTCTAGATTTTAGGTAAATAATTATTAATGAAAGCACTGTTATTCCGCTTACAAACATACTTGCAAATACATACCAGCCAAATAATGTACTAAACCAGTGTGGATCTACACTCATAATCCAATCCCAAGACATCATAGATTCTGTGTATATAAAGAATACTAAGAATGCAGCCGAAATTCGGAATGATTTTTTAAAATTACTTTTATCTTCAGCTGTATCTTGAGCAATTGAAAATTTACGAGAGAAATAACGATATAAACTCCATCCTGCTATATATATTAATCCTCTAATAGCAAACCAAGGTAAGTTTAACCAACTTGATTTACCCTGAATTAATTTATCATCGGCCACGACTTCAGGATTCATCCAAATAAATAAATTGTAATGTCCAATAGTCCCAGAAGCAATAGCGATACCTAAAACAATTAAGGCTCCAGGTAATAAATACGCCGTCATGCCTTCCATAACTCTAAACAAAACCGGAGACCAACCAGCTTGTGAAGCTATTTGAATAGCATAAAATGCTAAAATCCCTAAAGAAATCATCATAAAGAAAAATGCCGCAACATAAAGCGCAGACCAAGGTCTGTTAGCTATTTGATGTTGTACATGTTCTGCATGCGCATCACCATGTACTTCTTCTTCGTGAGATCCATTTACCACGTCATGAGACGCTGCTTCATCATGCCCACCTCCATGTGCGGAAGCCTCTTCAGTAAGCATGGTTTTTACTTCTTCTAAAGATTTATGAGATGTCATAAAACCATATCCAACACCTAACAACCCTAGAATTATTAGAGCGAAAGAAAATGTTCTTAATTTATTTGAAAATGTATACATATCTATATAATCTTACTTTTCTAAATCTGCCTTTAATTTAAGTACATAGGAAACTACTTCCCAACGTTCTTTTTCATTCAATTGGTTCGCATAGGATCCCATTGCATTTTTACCATAATACATGGCATGATAAATACTTCCTTCGGTGATTGCTCTTCCTGCATCATCATATTTTGGAACACCAAGAATTTTCTCTCTTTTAACAAGATTTCCTTGTCCATCACCTTTCACACCATGGCAAATACCACAATAAATATCAAATAATACTTTTGCATTAGCCATGTCAACCTGCGTTGAATCTAAAGGGCTTTTTAAATTTTCTTTTGCAAGTGTGTATCCTTCTATTGTATTATCGTATTCAAAAAGACTGTGTCCTCTAGAAATAGTTCCTTCAGCTGATAATTGAGCCTCTACTCCATTAGCAAAAGCATTTGATTCACTATAGGTTTCATAACCAACCGATTCATACATATTTGGCATAAACTGATAGTTAGGCGCAGAATCCTTTCTACATGAAGTCATGGTTACCAATACGACTAGAAATAACGATATTTTAATTAAGCTTTTCATACGATTCATTAATGGGCTTTATCAACTAAATTAATTTCTACAGCTCCTGTTTCTTTAAGTAAGGCCGTTAATTCATTTTCATTACCATCCACAGCAATCTCCATTAAAAAATGATCATCTGTTGTCCGTGGATCTGGGTTTTCGGCATTCTTAAATGGCCACATTCTACTTCTTAAATAAAATGTAATAACCATTAAATGTGCTGCAAAAAACACAGTTAATTCAAACATAATTGGCACAAATGCCGGCATATTTTCTAGGTAACTAAAACTTGGTTTACCACCAATATCCTGAGGCCAGTCTTCAATCATAATAAAATTCATCATTACTATGGCCACTGTTAATCCAATACATCCATAAATAAACGAGGCTATAGCAATACGTGTTGGCGCTAACCCCATAGCTTTATCTAATCCATGAACTGGAAATGGTGTAAATATCTCTTCAATATGAAATCTTTCTGCCTTAACTTTTTTAACAGCAGACATTAAGACATCATCATCATTATAAATAGCGTGAATTACTTTTGAAGCTTCCATATGCTACTTTTTATTTTTTGATTGGTTCGTATCATCTTCTCCTGAAACATGTTTTCCAGAGGTTCTAGCATCTACTCCAGTCCCTACTAAACTTTCACCTGCTTCTCTTAATTTTTTGTATTTTTCGCCAGACGATTTTAATATTGTTTTTACTTCAGCTTGCGCAATTACAGGGAATGTTCTTGAGTATAATAAAAATAATACGAAGAAAAACCCAATTGTTCCAATGAAAATTCCAATATCTACAAACGTTGGCTGAAACATAGTCCAAGATGATGGTAAATAATCTCTATGTAATGAAGTTACAATAATTACAAAACGTTCAAACCACATTCCAATGTTTACCACAATAGAGATAAAGAACGAAAACATGATACTTGTTCTTAATTTTTTAAACCACATGAATTGAGGTGAAAACACATTACAAGTCATCATTGATAAATATGCCCACCAGTAAGGTCCTGTAGCTCTGTTTAAGAATGCATATTGTTCATATTCTACTCCAGAATACCAAGCTATAAATAACTCAGTAATATACGCCACACCAACAATAGAACCGGTAATCATGATTACAATGTTCATTAACTCAATGTGTTGTACTGTAATATAATCTTCAAGGTTACATACTTTTCTCATAATAATAAGTAAAGTATTCACCATTGCAAATCCAGAGAATACCGCTCCAGCAACAAAATATGGAGGGAATATTGTTGTATGCCAACCTGGAATTACCGAAGTAGCAAAGTCAAAAGATACTATAGTATGTACAGAAAGTACAAGTGGAGTTGCTAAACCTGCAAGTACCAAAGATACTTCTTCAAATCGTTGCCAGTCTTTTGCTCTTCCAGACCAACCAAAACTTAATAATGAATATATTTTCTTTTGAAATGGTCTTACCGCTCTATCACGAATCATTGCAAAATCGGGTAATAAACCAGTCCACCAGAAAACTAGAGACACCGATAAATAAGTTGAAATAGCAAATACATCCCAAAGCAGAGGTGAGTTAAAGTTTACCCATAAGGATCCAAACTGGTTTGGAATAGGTAACACCCAATATCCAAGCCATGGACGACCCATGTGAATTACTGGGAATAAACCTGCTTGAATAACTGAGAAAATAGTCATTGCCTCAGCAGAACGGTTAATTGCCATTCTCCACTTTTGACGGAATAATAAAAGTACTGCAGAAATAAGTGTTCCTGCGTGACCAATACCTACCCACCAAACAAAATTTGTAATATCCCAGGCCCAACCAACGGTTTTATTCAAACCCCAAGTTCCAATCCCTGTAGATATAGTATAAATGATACATCCAATACCCCAAAGAAAAGCGGCTAGTGAAATAGAGAAAACTATCCACCAAGATTTATTGGCTTTTCCTTCAACAGGTCTTGCCACATCTACCGATACATCGTGATATGATTTTTCTCCTGTAACTAAAGGTCTTCTAATAGGTGCTTCGTAATGAGACGCCATAATCCTTTTTTAATTATTTCTTAATTAATCTATTATGCTTCTGTTGTATTAACCACTTTCGTTTGATACATCACGTTTGGTTTTGTTCCAACGCTTTCTAACAAGTGATACATACGGTTATCTTCTTTAAGTTTTGCAACTTGACTTTCTTTATCATTGATATCTCCAAAAACCATTGCTCCATTGCTACAAGCCGCAGAACAAGCTGTTTGGAATTCACCATCTTTAATTACACGCCCGTCACGTTTAGCATCAAGAATTGTTTTTTGTGTTTTTTGAATACACATTGAACATTTTTCCATAACACCACGAGAACGAACAACTACATCAGGGTTTAATACCATACGGCCTAAGTCATCATTCATATAATAATCAAACTCATCATTCTCACTATACAAGAACCAGTTGAAACGACGTACTTTGTATGGGCAGTTGTTGGCACAATATCTTGTACCTACACAACGGTTATATGCCATATGATTTTGACCTTGATGGCTATGTGATGTCGCAGCCACAGGGCAAACAGTTTCACACGGCGCATGGTTACAATGCTGACACATAACTGGCTGAAATGAAACTTGCGGATTATCTGCTCCTTCTTCCATTTCTCTTAAAGCTTGCTTCTGACCTGTAAACCAGCCTTCAGCATCTTCTTTTTTATCAATATCTTCTTGAAAAGTTTCTTCAGACGAATAATATCTATCAATACGCAACCAATGCATATCTCTACTTCTTCTTACCTCCGTTTTACCAACTACAGGCACATTATTTTCAGCATGACATGCAATAACGCAAGCACCACAACCTGTACAAGCATTTAAATCGATTGACAAATTGAAATGATGTCCTATTGAACGATCAAATTCTTCCCATAAATCAACCTCTGGCGATGTTACCGGTGTTTCCTCATGATTTAAAGATACCGTTGGAATTGCATTCCAGTGCTCTTTATCCTTGGTATTGAAAATTTCTAATGTTGTTTCTTTAATGATACTCCCTCGTCCCATTAAAGTATTCTGCAATTGAACACAAGCAAATTCATGGTCTCCAGAAGCTAATTCAACAGTAACTTCTTGAACATTATTAAAATCTTTATAAAATGCGTAAGCGTTAACACCTGTTTGCATTTCATTTTTCAAGCCTTTTGTTCTTCCATATCCCAATGCTAATCCAACAGACCCTTTCGCTTGTCCTGGTTGTATTATAACTGGAACAGTTAATGTTGAACCATTTGCTGTAACTTTAGCATAACTACCGTTTAATGCTCCATTTGCAACATAGTGATTTACCAAACCTAAGGCATCAGCATCTGCTTTTGAAACCGTTAAATAGTTATCCCATGAGGCTCTTGTAATTGGATCTGGAAACTCTTGCAACCAAGGATTATTGGCTTGCTGACCATCACCCATACCAGTTTTGGTATATAATGTCATTTCCATTCCAGATGCTTTCACAGAACCTGCCAAAGCATTTGCTGCATCTCCAGATGGCACTTCTGCATTTTCTGCAGCAGCAGTTGTATCTGTATTTTCAGTAGCAATAGCCCCAACATAGATACCATCATGCAATGCTTGATTAAATGAACTACCGTTTAAAATAGTAGTTCCCCAAGCATCTTTTATATAATCATGATAAGACACATCATTACCATTCCATATTAATAAAGCGTCTTGAAATTGTCTTGTATTAAACAAGGGACGAATAGCAGGTTGGGTTAAGGCATAATGTCCTTTACTAATTTCAACATCACCCCAAGATTCCAAATAATGTGGTGCCGCAGCTATCAATTGAACTTCAGAAGAGGTTTCATCCTCTTTCATTGAAAAAGCAACAGATAAGCCGGTATTTTTTAATCCTTCAGCAAAGTCTGAAGCATTTGGTAACGTATAAAGTGGATTAACACCACTCATAATAATAGCTCCCACTTTTCCTGCCTTCATATCAGCAATTAAAGTCATCACTTCTTTATCACTACCTTGTCTTGTTTTTATAGGAGTCGCTTTATTAAAAGCTTTTGAATTTAAGTATTCATTGATTTCAAGAGCAACTGTTTGTGCATTTACATCTTGAATTCCTGTAACCACTAACCCATTACTTCCAGCTTGTTTTAATTGAGAAGCAGCTTTTTTCACAGCCTCTTCAATATGCTCTGGCAAGTTCCCAGAAACCGAACCACCAACAACATAACTGTATAATTTTGCCAAAGCAACTTTTTGTTGACTTGGAGTTAATGGCACTCTTTTATCGGCATTTGCACCTGTTAACGACATATTAGATTCAAACTGAATATGACGAGACATTTTACCATTTTGAGGAATTCTGTTTTTAGAATATGCAGCATCAAAACCACCACCTTGCCAATCTCCTAAGAAGTCAGCCCCAACAGAAACAATGGTCATAGCATTCGAAAAATCGTAATTTGCTAAAGCGCGCTCTCCATATTTTGCCTGATACGCATCTAATGCAGATGACTCTGAAACAGCATCATAAACTACATGACGAACATTACCATATTTTTCTTTGAATTCAGCAATTAATTTACTGGTAGAAGGACTTGCAAAGGTTTGTGTTAACAACACAATATCTTTACCAGAATCTTTTAAAGCTGATAATTTTTGAACAACCTCGGCATCTAATTCATCCCAAGAAACAGACGTTCCATTTTTTCTAGGACTTTGAACTCTTAAGCTATCATACAACCCTAAAACTGATGCATTTACTCTGGCATTAGCACTACCATTAGTAGTCGCCATTGCGTTATTTTCAATTTTAATTGGACGACCTTCGCGAGTTTTAACTAAAACACTTGCAAAATCATACCCGTCTGCAATTGTAGTTGCATAATAATTGGCAACCCCAGGAATAATCTCATTAGGTTGTACAACATAAGGTATTGATTTAATGACAGGACCTTCGCAAGCAGCTAATGTTGCAGCTGCAGTACTAAAACCTACATATTTTAAGAAATCACGACGTGTTGTAGAAGATGCTTCTAATGATTCTTTATTACCTAAAAATTCATCAGTAGGAATTTCTTCCACAAACTCGTTTTGTTTTAGCGCCTCAACAATAGAGCTATTATCGTTTAGCTCTTCAACACTTTTCCAGTATTTCTTGTTTGATGACATATTATATAATTGAATTACTTCTTTAATAAATTAATAATGACACTTACCACATTCCAATCCACCCATTTGAGCAGCTGTTAACTTGTCCACACCATACTTTTTAGATAACGCTTCATGTATTTTAGTATAGTAAGCATTGTCTTCAACTTTAACATTAGTTGTTCTGTGACAATTAATACACCATCCCATTGTTAATGGTGAAAACTGACTTACAATTTCCATTTCCTCTATAGGGCCATGGCATGTTTGACACTCTATACCAGCAACACTAACATGTTGAGAATGGTTAAAGTAAACAAAGTCAGGTAAATTATGAATTCTAACCCATTTTACAGGTTGCGAATTTCCAGTATATTGTTGAGCAGCATCATCCCATCCGGCAGCAGCATATAATTTTTTGATTTCACCGTCATAAAATTCTTTAGAGTATTCTACTGAAGTTTCTCCTTTATACTCATAAATAGATTTATGACAATTCATACATATATTTAATGAAGGTATCCCCGAAGTTTTACTTACCCTAGCAGAAGAGTGACAGTATTTACAATCAACAGCATTATCACCTGCATGTATTTTATGTGAAAAATGTATTGGCTGTACTGGTTGATAACCCTGATCAACACCAATTTGCATTAAATACCCATAAACAAAATAGGCACTTGCTAGTAATAAAAATATTGAAGTTACTAGAACTAAAAACTGATTTTGAGCAAATGCTTTCCAAAGCGGTGTTCTTTGTGTATCAGGCAACTCAATATCTTTAGCCGCAGCAAAACGACGCAAGGTCTTATTAACCAAAAACAATCCAAAAGCCAATAGCATAAATAATATTGCTAAAGCTCCTAATATAAGTTCGTTGGAAACCCCATTATTTCCTGAAGCCTGAGTTGCAGCAGCAGGCGCAGCAACAGGCTCTGCCTTTACTTCAGCTGTATAAGCAAGAATATCATTAATATCTGCATCTGACAACTGAGGAAATGCAGTCATAGCAGTTCCACCATACTCATTAAAAATCTTGTTAGCATAAGCATCACCAGATTTAATTACACCAGCACTATTTCTAATCCAAGCAGCTAACCACACTCTATCTAAACCCGCATCTTCCTGAATTCGAGTTTCAATGTTGCGTAAAGCCGGACCAGTCATTTTCTTGTCTAATTGATGACAAGCCGCACAATTGGCATTGAACAATGATTTTCCCTTTGCTGGATCACCTTCCTGAGCTGAAAGTGAGGTTGAAAACGCTAATAAAAGAATTAAGGCTAAACTTAAAAAGCTACTACTTAATTTACAGTGAATCACCTGTCTCATATTGTTGGTTAAATTAACTTCTAAACTTTGGTACGGTTTTTTCTATACTTATTAGAGAAAAAACATACTTATAAAACGTAGGCAAAAGTAATATTTAAACTCGATTTTGAAAATGCAGACTAATTATAATTGATAATTTAGACAGTTTCTAAATAATAAATTGTTGCCTATTTAAGTTTATAACTAATACATTTGTACCAAATATAATATAAAATGAAAACATTAAGTTTAAAATTTAGTTTTTTAGCAAGCCTTTACTTTTTCGTATTTTCAACTTTCGGACACGCTCAACAGGGAACAGTCTCCATTAATCAAGATAAAAATATCAACGTTTTGTTAGATTTAAAAAAAGAAATGAATCTAAAAGAAAATGCCACGGACCGCTATAAAATACAAGTGTATTCTGGTAACCGAAGTGAAGCTGAAGCGACACAAACTAAATTTAATTCTGATTTCGAAAAATGGAAATCAAATATAGTTTACGAATATCCTAACTTTAAAATCTGGGCTGGTAGTTTTACCACACGTTTAGAAGCTGACAGAGCCTTAAAAGAAGTTAAACGTAGTTTTCCCAGTGCTTTTATTTTTAAACCAAAAAAATAGACTAAGTATAATATAAATGACAAATAAAAAAGCGACCTATAGGTCGCTTTTTTATTTAGTTGATAATTATTTTTTTAATTATTTCTATTTTAATTTCTTTTTAACTTCAACTTCATGGAAGGCTTCAATTATGTCTCCTTCTTTAATGTCGTTATAGTTTTTAATTTGCATACCACAATCATAACCCTTGGTTACTTCTTTAGCATCGTCTTTAAAACGTTTTAAAGAAGCTAATTCCCCAGTAAATACAACCACACCTTCTCTAATAAGACGAATACCTGAATTTCTAAGTATTTTACCATTAGTTACCATACAACCTGCAATGCTACCAATTTTAGTTACTTTAAATATTTCTCTAATTTCAGCAGTACCGGTAATTTCCTCTTTAAACTCTGGAGACAACATGCCTTCCATAGCATCTTTAAGGTCATTAATAGCATCGTAAATAATCGAGTATGTTCTAATATCAATTTCTTCTTTATCAGCAATCATTCTAGCATTTCCAACAGGACGCACATTAAATCCGATGATAATTGCATCAGAAGCAGAAGCTAACAATACATCACTTTCAGTAATGGCACCAACACCTTTATGTAATATGTTTACTTGAATCTCTTCAGTCGATAATTTCTGGAATGAATCTGTTAATGCTTCCACAGAACCATCCACATCTCCTTTAAGAATAATATTTAATTCCTGGAAGTCTCCAAGTGCAATACGGCGACCAATTTCATCAAGTGTAATATGGCGTTGCGTTCTCACTGATTGCTCACGTTGTAACTGCGATCTTTTAGCAGCAATATGCTTCGCTTCACGCTCATCCTGGAATACGTTAAACTTATCTCCAGCTTGAGGTGCTCCATCCAATCCTAATATAGATACTGGTGTTGAAGGACCTGCTTCAGGCACATTATTTCCACGTTCATCCTGCATCGCTTTTACTTTACCACTATTTTTTCCAGCCAATACATAATCGCCAATTCTCAAGGTTCCTGCTTGTACTAAAATAGTTGAAATATAACCACGGCCTTTATCTAAATATGCCTCAACAACAGTTCCGTTAGCCGGTTTATCTGGATTAGCTTTAAGCTCTAATAATTCCGCTTCAAGCAATACTTTTTCTAATAATTCTTTAACACCAGTTCCTTGTTTAGCCGAAATATCATGAGATTGAATTTTTCCACCCCAATCTTCAACTAATAAATTCATTTGAGCAAGTCCCTCTTTAATTTTTTCAGGATTTGCATCTGGCTTATCAATTTTATTTATTGCAAAAATAATTGGCACTCCAGCTGCCTGTGCATGTGCGATTGCCTCTTTTGTTTGTGGCATGATATCATCATCAGCAGCCACAACAATAATAGCTAAATCTGTTACTTGAGCTCCACGGGCACGCATCGCTGTAAAGGCTTCGTGACCTGGTGTATCTAAAAATGCTATTTTTTGACCGTTATCCAGTTCTACACCATAGGCTCCAATATGCTGTGTAATACCACCCGATTCACCAGCAATTACATTTTCTTTTCTTATATAATCTAAAAGAGATGTTTTACCATGATCGACGTGACCCATTACTGTAACAATTGGGGCACGTGGTTTTAAATCTTCTTCTTTATCTTCAAATTCTTCAATAGACTCTTCGATGTCTGCAGTTACAAATTCCACCTGATAACCAAACTCTTCAGCAACAATACTTAAGGTTTCTGCATCTAATCGTTGATTCATGGTTACCATCATACCAAGAGACATACAAGCAGAAATAATTTGAGTTACCGGCACATCCATCATTGTTGCAACTTCACTCGCAGTAACAAACTCAGTTACTTTAAGGATTTTACTATCTGCTGCTTCCTGTTCTAAACTTCTTTCTGATTGTTCTTTGTGAAGTTCTCTTTTTTCTCTACGGTATTTTGCTCCCTTGCCCTTATTAGATTTCCCTTGAAGTTTTTCAAGAGTTTCTCTTACTTGCTTTTGAACATCTTCTTCACTTGGCTCTTCTTTTATAACTGGCCTTCTTGTTCCTTGATTTCCACCTTTGAATCTGTCATTACCACCTCTATTAGGTCCAGAACCTCTACTTTGATCATTTCCAGATTGTGGCCCACCAACTTTACTAATACGTCGACGTTTCTTTTTATTTCCAGTGTTTTCACCTGGCTTTGAATCGGTCTTTTTATCTTCTTTCTTTTTCTTTGGTTTATTAAATTGCGAAAGATCTATTTTGCTGCCAGCAATTTTAGGACCTGTAAGTTTTTGGTATTTTGTCGCTACCTTTTCATCAGGAACTAATTCGCCATCACTATTTAATTTTTCACGTTTAGGTTCTACCGGTTTTGCAGCTTCCTTTTTTTCAACAGGAACAACCTTTGGTTTTTCTACAATTTCTTGTTTGGCAATTACCTTTTCTTCTTTCTTAGGTGCTTCTTGAACAACTTCCTTAACTTCTTCAACCTTTGCAACAGGAGCGGCTTCTTTCTTTTTTGGCTCTAAATCTATTTTTCCAATAGGTTTAGGTCTAGAAATAACTGTAGATGCCTTTATAATCTCTTCTCTTTTAGCTTCTGCTTTAAGTTTTTCTTCAATTTCACGCTCACGTTGTTCGCGCAATATTTCTTTCTCCTTAAGTTTTGCCTCACTAACTTCTTGAGATGCTACTTTTTTGTTGGCATCTGTTTGAAATTCGCTTAAAAGAATTGCATGTACCTTTTCTGATATTTTAGTATTCGGACTTTTTTCCACATCGATACCTTTAGATTCCAAGAAATCTACTGCACGATCAATAGAAATATTTAATTCGCGTAATACTTTATTTAATCTCACTGTCTCAGCCATAAATTGCCTTTAATATACCAAATATACGTTATTCTTCAAATTCCTCTCTCAGAATTCTAATAACGTCTCTAATTGTTTCTTCTTCTAAATCTGTTCGCTTAACAAGATCTTCAACATCCTGCTCTAAAATACTCTTCGCTGTATCAAGACCAGCTTTGCTAAATTCTTGAATTATCCATCCTTCAATTTCATCAGTAAATTCAGATAATTCTACATCTTCTTCAGCACCTTCTCTAAACACATCAATTTCATAACCAGTTAATTGACCAGCTAATCTAATATTGTGTCCTCCTCTACCAATAGCCTTACTTACCTCTTCAGGTTTTAAAATCACTTCAGCTCTTTTTGTTTCTTCATTAATTTTAATTGAAGTAACTCTCGCTGGGCTCAAAGCTCTGGTAATATATAATTGTAAATTATTGGTGTAATTAATAACATCAATATTTTCATTCCCTAATTCTCTTACAATTCCATGAATTCTCGACCCTTTCATTCCAACACATGCACCTACAGGATCAATTCTGTCGTCATATGAATCTACAGCCACCTTAGCCTTTTCACCTGGAATTCTAACTACTTTTTTAACCGTAATTAACCCGTCAAAAACCTCTGGAATTTCTTGTTCAAATAGCTTTTCTAAAAACGCTGGTGAACTTCTTGATAAAATAATAGTAGGTTTTGCTCCTTTTAATTCCACACTATCAACAACTCCTCTTACGTTATCTCCTTTTCTAAAAAAGTCTGATGGGATTTGCTTTTCTTTTGGTAAAATAATCTCATTACCTTCATCATCTAACAATATAACAGCTCTATGACGAATGTGGTGCACCTCAGCAGTGTAAATTTCACCCACTAAATCTTTAAATTGTTTATAGATAATAGTGTTATCATGTTCGTGAATTTTAGAAATAAGATTTTGACGCAATGCTAAAATCGCTCTTCTTCCTAAATCGACTAATTTCACTTCTTCAGAAACATCTTCACCAACTTCAAAGTCTGGTTCTATTTTTCGAGCTTCAGACAAAGAAATTTCCTGGTTTGGTTCTTCAACCTCACCATCGGCAACTACAACACGGTTTCTCCATATTTCCAAATCGCCCTTATCTGGATTCACAATAATATCAAAATTATCATCATCACCAAACTTCTTTTTTAATGCACTCCTAAAGACATCCTCTAAAATAGCCATTAACGTTACACGATCTATTAATTTATCGTCTTTGAATTCTGAAAACGATTCAATTAACGCAATATTCTCCATAACTCTTTTGAATTAAAATTTAATCAACACTTTTGCTTCTACAATATCACTATAAGCAATTATAGCTTCTTTTTTTACAGTTACCTTACCTTTTCCCAAGGGTTTAGGTTCTCTAACTTTCCACTCCAATGAAATTCCCTCATCAGAGGCTCCTTTAAGTTTAGCTTCAATATTACTTGATGCTGTTTTAACTTCAAGGGTTCTTCCAATATTTTTTATGTATTGTCTTTTGTTGACAATGGGTGATGCAGCTCCAGCTGAAGCCACCTCCAACGCAAAATCAATCTCTTCTCTATCCAAATTATGCTCGATTGCTCTACTAATAAACATACAATCTTCAACACTAACACCCTTATCTCCATCCAAAACAATTTTAATTTTATTGTCTTCAGAAATAGACATATTTAAAAGAAACAAATCGGTTCTTTCTAAAAGCGCTTTTTCGAGTAAATCTTTTACGGTAGTTTTAAACATTTTTTTTATAAAAAGAGGGGACTTTCCGTCCCCTCAATTCCTAATTTTGCCTTACAACGGCGCAAATATATAATTTTTTAATGGATTTTTAAAGTAATATTCATAAATTTATAACATAACTGACTTTGTTAACGTAAACCAAATACCATGAAAAAAATACTTATACCTACAGACTTTTCAGAGCAAGCCGAAAACGCATTAAAAGTGGCTGCTCAATTAGCTAAAAAAGAAAAAGCAGAAATTTACTTACTGCATACGCTTGAATTGCCGATGCAAAAAGTAGACCCTTTGAGCACCGCTCAGACGCTACCTGAAGCTATGTACTTTATGAAACTAGCGCATAAACATTTTGAAACCTTATTAGAGAAAGAATACTTGAAAGGCATCAATGTTCATGAAATTGTTGAATTTTACGAGCCTTTTAGAGGTGTGTATCAAGTCTGTAAAAAGCATCACATCGACTTAATTGTTATGGGTTCTCATGGTACTAACTCTTTTAAAGAAATGCTTATTGGCTCGAATACTGAAAAAATTGTTCGTACTTCTGAAGTGCCCGTTTTAGTGATCAAAAAAGAACATCCTGTTTTCAAAGTGAATCATATGGTTTTTGCTTCAAATTTTAAAGACCACTATAAAGCGCCGTTTATGAAAGCAATAGAATTCGCAAAATTATTTGATGCCAAAATACATCTGCTTATGGTAAATACCGCCAGCCATTTTATGACTACTCAAGATGCTGAAGCACGTATTAAAGACTTTGCAAAAAAAGCTAAATTTGATGATTATACCGTTAATATTTATAACGATATTAATGTTGAAAAGGGCATCATGAATTTTTCACAATCTATTTCTGCCGATTTAATTGGCATGTGTACCCATGGCAGACAAGGCCTTTCAAGTTTTTTCAATGGCAGCATAAGTGAAGACTTGGTTAACAATGCCAAACGCCCCGTAATGACTTTTAAAATTGAATAATATTAGCTTAAAAATCAATATATTATAAACAAAAAATCCTAATCTCAATGAGATTAGGATTTTTTAATATTGTTGGCCTACTAGGGCTCGAACCTAGACTCTTCTGGACCAAAACCAGACGTGTTGCCAGTTACACCATAGGCCAATGTGTAATTGAGGGTGCAAATTTAGCACAAAGTTTTATTTGCACAAGTATTTTTTTGAAAATAATATTGATAAACTACGGTTTTAATGAAATTTGCGTCTCATTTTGAAATTCAAAATCTTATGTTTTCAAAATTGAACTATTGCTGTAGGTATTAATTATGTTAACAGTAACTAAATACTTGTTCCTCTTTTCATATTTATTATTAAATTCGCCATCATAAACAAACATATTAAAAGATGACCTATTTAAACTTTAAAAAATGGAACACCATAACCGGTTGGTTCACTTTTTTAATTGCCTTTATAACCTATGGTTTAACAGTAGAACCTACCGTTAGTTTTTGGGATGCTGGAGAATATATTTTAACTTCTTCTAAACTTCAGGTTGGTCATCCGCCGGGAGCACCTTTGTTTCAAATGTTTGGAGCCTTTTTCTCTTTGTTTGCATTCGAACCTTCAAAAATAGGTTACATGTTAAACCTCATGAGTGCAATGGCCAGTGCATTTACTATTCTTTTTATGTTTTGGACGATTACACTTCTTCTGAAAAAAATGGCTGTTAAAAAAAATGAGTTGACTCAACAAAAAGCAATCGCCATTCTTGGGAGTGGTTTGGTTGGTAGTTTAGCTTTTACTTTTACAGATTCTTTTTGGTTTAATGCTGTTGAAACAGAAGTTTATGCCATGGCTACCTTAATTATGGCTGTTTTATTTTGGTTAGGATTACGTTGGGAACAGGATATGGACAAACCACGAGGTAACAGATGGCTTATTATAATTTCTTTTGTATTAGGACTATCCTTTGGTGTTCACTTTATGGGCTTATTAACCATTCCTGCTATAGGACTCATTTACTTTTTTAAAAATTACAAAACCGTTACCATAAAAAACTTCATTATAGCGAATGTGGTTTCTGTAGCCGTTTTATTATTTGTATTTAAATTATTAGCACCTAATATTTTAAAGATTTTTAGTGATTTTGAAATCTTTTTTGTCAACTCGATTGGTCTTCCTTTTAATTCCGGATCTATCATTGCAGGTTTATTTATAGTCGCTTTAATTTATTACGGCTTATCGTTTACTTACAAAAAAGGGTATATCCATTTAAACACGGGCATTCTTTGTATTACTTTTATTATTATTGGGTTTTCATCTTGGATGCTTTTACCTATTCGTGCCAATGCCAATGTTGTGATTAACGAAAATGACCCTTCAAGTGCCAGGGAATTATTGGCTTATTATAATTTAGAACAATACCCCGAGACCCATTTGTTTTACGGTCCGCAATTTACAGATCAGTACGCTTATCTTGATGAAAACAATCCATATGTAGATGACAAACCAAAATATGAAAAAGATGAAGCAAAAGGCAAGTATGTTATTGTAAACGATTATAAGAACGCCAAACAAAATTATAATTCTAAACACGCCTCAATTCTTCCAAGAATGTGGAGTACAGAACACGCCGAAAATTATATGATGTTTTCAGGATATTTAGATTTTAAATTGAAGGCTGATTACCAAATGCAAAATGAGCTTAGAACTTTAGTAGCTAATTTTAAAAATGATGTTGTAAAAGGCAATGTGGATTATGAAGATTACAATAATTTTTTAAAGCGTTACAAGAACTATATAGATATTGAAAAACCATCACTAGCAAGTAACATTGTTTACATGATCCAATACCAGTTAGGTTATATGTACTGGCGTTATTTTATGTGGAATTTTGTTGGAAGACAGGATGATGTTCAGGGAAAATATGACAATCATGGTAACTGGATAAGTGGCATTAAACCAATTGATGAATGGCATTTGGGCTTATCGCAGGATAATTTACCAAATGACGTTAAAAATAACAAAGCCCGAAATACTTATTACTTTCTACCGCTCATTTTAGGGCTAATTGGTTTGTTCTTTTTATTCAATAAAGACAAGAAATTATTCTGGATCATGTTAGTGTTCTTCCTTTTTACGGGACTTGCAATTCAATTTTACACTAATGTACGCCCTTTTGAACCAAGAGAGCGTGATTACTCGGTTGTAGGCTCTTTTTATGTCTTTGCACTTTGGATTGGATTTGGGGTTTTTGCAATATTTGATGGCTTAAAGAAACACATTCCTTCCAAGATATTGGCACCAGCGATTACCATTACCTGTTTAGTTTTAGTACCCGGGATTTTAGCGGCTAATAACTGGAACGACCATGATAGGTCGGATAAATATACTGCCAACTCAATGGCAAAAATGTATCTGGATTCTTGTGCAAAAAATGGTATTTTATTTTCGATTGGAGATAACGACACCTTTGCCCTTTGGTACGCTCAGGAAATTGAAGGCTACAGAACCGATGTTCGGGTTGTAAACACAAGTTTATTTCAAACCGACTGGTATATTGACCAAATGAAACGGAAAGCTTATGAAAGTGATCCCGTTCCTTCTCAGCTAACGCATGATCAGTATAAATACGGAACGCGAGATTATATTATTAAAGACCCTGTTACTACTGATACTTTAGATATAAAGGATTTTCTAAATTTTATAACCAGCGACAACCCCAGAACAAAATATAAATATGTGCTTGAGCAACAAGGTGTTGATATTAGCGGGATAAGAAATCAAGATTTAAATGCCAATTATTTACCAACAGAATTTTTAAAATTACCAGTTAATAAAGAAAATGTCCTTAAATATGGGAATGTAAATCCAAAAGATGCCGATAAAATAGTGCCTTATATTACTATAAAAATTAAAGATGGTGCTATTTATAAAAACAGATTGCTTATGCTGGACATTATTGCTAATAACGACTGGAAACGCTCTATTTATTTTACTGGCGGCAGTTTTGGTGATGATGATTATATCTGGATGAAAGACTATTTACAACTGGATGGTATGTGTTATAAATTAGTACCTATAAAAACACCTGTAGATAAAGCAAATCCATTTGATATGGGTCGAGTTGACAGCGATTTAATGTATGAAAAAGTTAAAAACTGGTATTGGGGTAACAGTGGTAGTCCAGATATTTACCATGATCCAGAAACACGTAAAAACTCTATTTCATACAGAGGTAATTTGGCTCGATTAATTGAACAATTAATTAATGAAAATAAATTAGAAAAAGCAGAAGAAATAGCCGATATAGCCATGAAAAACATGCCGGTTGACTATTTTGGATATTACACCTTACTTGAACCTTACATAAGTGCATATTACGAAGTAGGTAATAAAGAAAAAGCCGGAAAACTTTTTAAGGAGGTTGCTAATAAATACCAAGAGAATCTTACCTATTACAGTGGATTAACAAAAGCCAATCAAGAGCATATGTTTGAAGATATTTATACTGATATACAACGCTATAAAGGTCTTGTTGATGTTCTAATAACCTATGATCCTGATTTTGCTAAAACCGAAAGTGAAATATTCAATTCCTATTTAAAATTGTTTAGTCATTTTTATGAAGATCCTTCAGGCTCCCAAGAAAACTTGGATAAAGACATACCGTCTGACACGAGTATAGACGCTGAATAATTATGTTGCTAATACCAGTAAAAACACCTTCAGTGGTAAAAAAAATGTTTCCAAATTATGTTTGGAACAGACCTACCACTGAAGCTGTTATTTATCTAACTTTTGATGATGGCCCCACGCCAGAAATTACAAACTGGACTTTAAACCAATTAAAAAAGTATCATGCCAAAGCAACCTTTTTTTGTATTGGTAATAATGTGGAAAAGCATCCCGAAATTTTTCAGGATATTTTAAATGATGGCCATACTATCGGAAATCATACACATAATCATTTAAAAGGCTGGAAAACATTAACTATAGATTATCTTAAAAATGTTACACAAGCGGCATCCATAATGGAATCTCTTGGCTGCAAAACAAATCTGTTTCGACCGCCTTACGGGCGTATAAAACCAAGTCAGGCCAACCAGCTTATAGCTTCTGGATATCATATCATTATGTGGGATGTTTTAACAGTTGACTGGGATAAAACTGTAAGCCCTGAAAAATGTTTAATAAACGCCATTGATAATATAGAAAAAGGAAGTATTATCGTTTTTCACGATAGTGTTAAAGCTTCAAAAAACATGATGGAAGTTTTACCTAAAGTATTAGAATACTATGCTAAAAAGGGATTCGTTTTTAAATCCTTGAAGTTTACAGATACTGTTTAATAATCCCTATTAAAGTATTAGCGTCCTGCTCACCGCTTTGACGCCATTTCATTTCTCCGTTTTTATAAATAATAAGTGTTGGCAACCCTTTTACTCTAAGGGCTTCTGCTAATTCTTGGTTCTTATCGACATCTATTTTAATAACTTTTGCCTTGTCTCCAAGTGCAGCAGCTACATCTCTTAAAACCGGATGCATTGCTGTGGATTGATCATTCCAATCAGTGAAAAAATCTAACAAAACAGGAATGTCTACATCTATTAGTTCCCCAAATTTTGACATACTTTATTATTTATTAGTCAAATGTACTTATACAAACCTAAGTAATTTTTTCATAATACACTTACATCCAATCATATTAGTGTATAATGATTAATATTTAAAAATAAACAATTTCAATATAATTATAACATTTTTAACTCAACTTTCTTATAATATCAAGCCTGTTACGCACTATTTGTTCCTTTTTTTAATTCAATTACTGTTATCTCTGGCCAAATACCTACTCTTCCAGGAAAGGCGTGATATCCGAAACCACGATTTACGTTTATATGTCTTCCAAATTCTGAATACATTCCAGCCCATTGCTTGTAAACATATTGTGAAGGACTCCATCTAAAAAATCCTGGAATCTCAATACCCATTTGAAGCCCATGGGTATGTCCACTTAAGGTAAGATGATAATTAAAATCATCTTCCTTAACTTTATATTCCCAGTGCGATGGGTCGTGAGTCATTAACACTTTAAAATCTTCCTTTTGCAACCCAATAGTTGCCTTTTCCAGATCTCCAGCTTTATTAAAGCCTTTTCCCCAATTTTCTACACCAATAATGGCTATTTTTTGTCCATCTTTTTCAATATACCGGTTTTCATTCAACAATAAATCAAAACCAATTTTGGGATGTATTTCTTTAACTGCTTCAAAATTTTTGGCCTTATCTTCTTTAGTAGTCCAATCTACATAATCGCCATAGTCATGATTTCCTAAAATTGAAAACTTACCATAAGATGCTTCAAAATTTTTAAAATAATCAATCCAATTATCCATTTCATCGGCCTTATTATTTACAATATCGCCAGTGAAAAGAATCACATCCGATTTTTGCTGATTAATTAAATCAATACCGTATTGAATTTTATCAGGGTTTGTAAAACTCCCTGAATGAATATCAGAAACTTGGGTAATCTTAAACCCATCAAATGCCTCAGGTAAATCATCAAAAGTTAATTGATATTTTAAAACCTTATAATTATATCGGCCCTTAATAATTCCGTATAAAAAAGAAGTAAAAGGAATGGCTGCCAATCCCAACGCCAATTGTGAAACAAATAAGCGACGACTTGGCATAGGTTGAGTAGTTCCAGGTGTTATATAAGAAATGGTTTTTTGAACAACTCTAACAGCATCTTCACCAAACATAACGATTACAATAACCAATTTTGGAATTAAAAAGGTTAGAAAAAAGCCAGCCGCTAGTTGAAATCGAATCGTTTGTCCGGCACTTCTGGGTGTCGAATAAAGTGTATAAAATAAATTCACATAAATACCCAAGGCCATTAAAACCCAAAAGATTTTTACATACTTATTTTTTGTGATGGTTTTGAGTGCCTGAAACGCATAAAACTCAATAACAAAAAATAATATTGAAAATATTAATACTGAAATAAAAAATCGGGACATAAATAAATTTTATCAAATGTAAAAAGTTAAACACATAATTACATGGTATTTAATGCAAGATTAACAATTTATAATAAATAATTTCTTAAGATTTTATTTATTTGGGTTCATTTAATAATTGTAAAATCTCTTTAATTTTTGAAGTATCCGAAATAAATTTACCCGATTCGATAAAATGCTTAGGGCTATTAAAATGTATTTTTGGTTGCACGTTAAAAGGGTGAAATTCTGTTAAGGAACAATGAATCTCCTTAAATCCTGCTTCTTGAAATTGCTTGGCATTTTCTACTGTAATACCACCTCCAGGTAGAATAGTAATGGCCTCTTTTGCTAATTCTTTTAATTCATTAAGTAGTTTTAATCCTTTAATTGCTGAACTTTCGTGGCCCGAAGTTAAAATACGAATTACACCTAACTGAAGTAACTGATTCAATGCCTTAACAGGATTAGGAACTAAATCGAAAGCGCGATGAAAAACAAATGGCAACGGTTTGGCCAGATTAACAAGCTCCTGAGTTCTTATTATATCTATTGAATTGTCGGTATTTAATACGCCTGAGACAACCCCTGAACATCCTAACTCTTTGCATAATTCAACATCTTTTTTCATAATTTCAAACTCAGCCGAAGAATACACAAAATCACCACTTCTAGGTCGGATTAAAACAAAAACTGGAATACTTAGAGAGGATTTAACCTGGCTCATTAAGCCAAATGAAGGTGTGACACCTCCTACTGCAAGTTCGCTACACAATTCAATACGTTGTGCTCCTGCCAGTTGTGCATTATAAGCCGACTCAAATGAATTCGCACAAATTTCAACAATCATAAATTACATTTCGCCTTAAGTTAAATTGAAAAATCTAGAAAATGCCTTTTCCCTATTATGTTAAAACTACTAATATTCGCCTAATAATGCTAATTATTTAAGTGTATCTCACTATTTTAGTTTTTCATTTAAAACGAAATAGGTATTACTATTGAAAATTTAAAAACCCAGCCATGCAACGACGAAAATTTATAAAAAATTCAGCTCTCAGTATCACGGGAATTGTTTCTTCATCAATAATAGCCTCTAATAGACCATCAACTATTAATGAGAATTTAACAATAAAATCGATTAAACCATTGGTTGTTTGTACATGGAATTTTCCTAATGCTACTTCCAAAGCATGGGACATTTTAAATAGTGGTGGCGATGCACTGGATGCCGTTGAGCAGGGTGTTATGGTTGAAGAAGCCGATCCATTAAACGAAACGGTTGGTCTGGGAGGTCGACCAGATAGGGAGGGCAATGTTACTCTGGATGCTTGCATTATGGATAAAGATGGTAATTGTGGTTCAGTCGTAGCCTTACCTCATA
>JAHEDS010000169.1 GCA_024641135.1 Flavobacteriales bacterium | reverse complement strand
ATTCTACTTCATCACCATCGAGTGCCTTATTTATATTATTGGATGCTATAAATACATCTTCATCAAAATCTTCTGAAATCACATATCCAGATCCTTTCGAAGATAAATCTAAAATTCCTGTATGGTATTCTGTAGTTATAATGGCTTTGAATTTACCTCTATCTACCTCTTCAATCTCTTGTTTTGCTTTTAGCTGTTGAAGTTTTTTTATAATTTGGTTTCTACTACTGGTATCATTAACGTCAATAATAGATGCTATTTGTTTATAATTAAAGGTTTTGTTTCGTTCTTTTTTTAAAATACTTAAGATTGTATTTGTGAGGTTGGAAATCTGATTTGATGATTTCCTTTTTTTATGTCTTGTCATTTATTTTTAATCATATTCATTCCTATTAAAAAAGGAATCCTTTATATTTTCAACTCAATAATAGTGAAGTTCAGTTTATTAAGCTTTTACAAAGCTACGTTATAAATATTAAACTAATATTTTGTTAGTATTAATTTAAGAAAACAGGTTATTCACATTTATATAAAACATTATAATCTTTTTTAAAATTTAAATTAAAAATGGTAATTATTATTGTTTGTTAATAGTCGTTATAACTTTCTTTTTAATTGTTTTGAAAAAAGGTTATTTACTTTTTATAAGATAGAAATTAACATATATATATGTTATAAAACGCTCATTTTTAATCATTATATAGTTTTTATTGACAACTGTTTATAAGTACAACTCACTATGTTTTTATTATAACTTTTTAAATTTTTATGTTGGTATTTACAGTATTTAAGGTTTAAAACAATCTTATAATTTCACCATTATTTTTTTGTTAGATAATTTAAAATCTTTGATTGTAAAAAAAATTGAATTTTTAAAATTTATCTATTAAAAAATTACAAACAGATATTAACAACTTATCAATAATGTAATGCACACCGTGAATTAGAAGTACTTATTTTGTAACTTTACAATCTTTAAAAATAAGCCTAATTGTTATGAAAATCGCCATAGGAAATGATCACGCCGGAACAGATTATAAACAAGCCATTATAAAACATTTAAAATCAAAAGGAGTTGAAGTTGTCAACTATGGAACCAATACTAATGATAGTGTCGATTATCCCGATTTTGTCCATCCAGTAGCTAATGATGTTGAAGAATATAAAGTTGATTTTGGAATTCTTATTTGCGGAAGTGGTAATGGTGTAAGTATGACTGCAAACAAACACCAGAGTGTTCGTGCTGCATTGTGTTGGACTAAAGAAATAGCGTCTTTAGCTAGACAACATAATAATGCTAATATCATCAGTATACCAGCAAGATACACTGCTTTACAGCAAGCTATCGAAATGGTCGATACATTTTTAGAAACAGCTTTTGAAGGAGGTCGCCATCAAAATAGAGTAGATAAAATACCTATTAAATGCTAAATGGGCCATTCACATCAACATCATTCTCACACTCATAAAAACACAAAAGATAGAAATTTATTAATTTCTATTTTATTGAATATTCTCATTACCACTGCTCAAATTATTGGAGGAGTTATTTCTGGTAGTTTAGCCTTATTAAGCGATGCCCTTCATAATTTTAGTGATGTTCTATCATTAGTTGTGAGTTATGTTGCCTCTAAATTATCCAAGCAAAAAGCATCTGTACACAGAACTTTTGGTTATAAACGTGCTGAAATCTTAGCAGCATTCATCAATGCTTCAACTTTGGTTATTGTTGCTGTATTATTGATTATTGAAGCTATTGAACGTTTTCAACATCCACAAAAAATAGAATCTGGTTTAGTAATTTGGCTATCTTTTATTGCGATCATCGCCAATGGATTAAGTGTTTTGATTTTAAAAAAAGATTCAGAAAACAACATTAATATAAAATCAGCCTACCTACATCTATTTACCGATATGTTGGCTAGTGTAGCTGTATTGATAGGCGGACTTTTAATGAAGTATTATCAATTGTACTGGGTTGACAGTGCACTTACTTTATTGATTGCTCTGTATTTAATTTGGGTAGGCTACGAGCTGCTAAAAACTTCTACCAAAATACTTATGTTGTTTACCCCAGAGCATATTAATATAGAAGATGTTGTAAACCTAGTGAATACATTACCAAAAGTAAATAAGCTTCACCATATTCATATTTGGGGCTTGAATGATGACGAATTTCATCTGGAGGCGCATCTCGATTTTTCGGAAGATATTTCCCTTACGGAATTTGATGATATTTTACATGAAATAGAAACGCTTTTATATGATAAATTTAAAATCAATCATGTAACCATTCAACCCGAGTTCAACAAAAAAGATCCAAAAGAAATCATAGTTCAAGACTAATGCTAAATATTATTACAAAATCATTTGAAGAGTTAACAGTGCAAGAGCTGTATAACATTTTGAAATTACGAAGTGAAATTTTTGTTGTTGAACAAAACTGTGTCTATCTGGATATGGATAACAAAGACCAAAAGGCACTACATGTATTAGGAATGAAAAATGAAAACATTGTAGCTTATACTCGTATTTTTAAACCAGGCGATTATTTTGAATATGCCAGCATTGGTAGAGTAGTGGTCTCTCAAAACCAACGGCAACATAAGTATGGTTACGATATTATGAACGCCTCAATTAAGGCCGTTAAAGATAATTTTAATGCAACTGAAATTAAAATTGGTGCCCAATGTTATTTGAGAAAAT
>JAHEDS010000023.1 GCA_024641135.1 Flavobacteriales bacterium | reverse complement strand
CCCTTTAAAATCATTTATATTTATGCTTTGAGCAAAGGTAACAAAACTACATTCAAAATATCAGCAAAAATTATAAGTTTAAATTATGAACTTAAAACCATTTATATTAGTCATACTGCCCATTTTTCTCCTTAACTGTATAGATCAAAACAACCATTTATATAAAATTGAAGGACATCAAATTTCTATTACTGATAGCCTTGACTCTCAAAATGAAATTGATGCGTTTGTAAAACCTTATAGAAATCATATTACTAAAGATTTAGACAGTGTCTTAGCATATGCTATGAACAACTATTCAAAAAGTAATGGGGAATTAAATACCGCTATTGGCAATTTTATGGCTGACGCGCTATACGAACAAGTAAACCCTATTTTTAAATTAAGAACAGGAAATGATATCGATATGGTTTTATTAAATCATGGAGGCATTCGGTCTATTATTTCAAAAGGTAACATTACTACCAGAACTGCTTTTGAGCTCATGCCATTTGAGAATAGCGTGGTGGTGGTTGCACTAAAAGGAAGTCAAATAGAAAAATTAACTAGTTATTTATGTGAAAATAAAACAGCACATCCAATCTCTAAACTAAAATTAATTGTTGACAAAAACTTTAAGGCTATTAGCTCGACCATTAAAGGTGTCAAAATAGAATCTAACAAAATCTATTATGTTGCAACCAATGATTATTTATATAACGGCGGAAATAAAATGACCTTTTTTAAGCCGAATGAAGGGATATATGATTTAGATTATAAAATAAGAAATGTTCTAGTTGATTATTTCAAGAAAGTCGACACGATTGACCCTGTGATAGATGACCGATTTATTCAAATTAAACAATAACATTTAAAATGAAGCGTAGAGATTTTATACAACAAGCCTCTCTTGGAACCGCTTTAATCTCACTTGGCGGTATAGGATTATCATCATGTACATCTAATGTAAAAGCAAAAAAAATAACAATTCTTCATACCAATGATGTACATAGTCACATTGACCCTTTTGGCCCTAAAGATGGCAGAAATGCCAATAAAGGTGGAGTGGCGAGAAGAGCCAGTTTAATTGAATCTATTAGAAAAGAAAACCCCAATACACTTTTACTAGATGCAGGCGATATTTTTCAGGGAACACCCTATTTTAATTACTACGGAGGTGAGTTAGAATTTAAAATTATGAGCATGCTTAAATATGATGCTGCAACCATTGGCAACCATGACTTTGATAATGGAATAGATGGTCTTTATGCGCAATTACCACATGCTAAATTTAATTTTTTATCTGCCAATTACGATTTTTCAAATACGGTAATAAATACACATGTAAAGCCCTATAAAGTATTCAATATTGATACTATTAAAATCGGGGTATTTGGGCTTGGAATTGAATTAGAAGGACTGGTTGATCCACGCCTATATAAAGAAACCAAGTATCTAGATCCAGTCGAAATTACTCAAGATATTACAAGAGCTTTAAAAAATGATGAGCAATGTGACCTAATTATTTGCTTGTCCCACCTTGGATATTCTTATAAAAGTGAAAGCAATAAAATAAGTGATTTAAGACTTGCAGAAGCGACAAAAGACATTGACTTAATTATCGGCGGACACACACATACGTTTTTGCCTAAACCAACAATTACAAAAAACATTGAAGGCAAAAATACCCTGGTAAACCAGGTTGGGTGTTATGGAATAAATTTGGGGAAAATTGATTTTTATTTTGATTCAAACCATAATAAGAAGGCCGACGGAACTTCGATAATTGTTTAAGCTAAAATATTTTTTATATCTATTTTGCCTTCATTAATTTCTACATTCTTAGGTATTTTATTAAACTCGATAATACAATTAAACAGGAAGAATATACCTAGTGCATGAAATATTCTATCTAGCATTAAGAAGCTCCAGTGATATAGGTAATACTGACTGACATAATTAAGCACATCACTAAACACAAAACTTAACCCCATGATTAAAAATAGAATGGATAATTTAGATTCAGAATTTAAATAAACTCCAAAAGAAATAACAACCAAAACAATTAAAGAAATACTTTTCATACCGAATAAAAATACTTCCAAACTATCTGGTATTATTGAATTTAATATATCATAAAAGGTATATAGAAAATACATATTAATTAAAACAACAACAGTCAGATAAAGTGTAATTGCTTTATTAAATTCTCTTAATTTAAAATTTGGCAACATAAAAAATACCAAACATAAATAACTCAAAAAATACATGACGCTAGACGCTTTAACAAACGTGTCATTCGAAAAAAACATTGAGGCAGAATCTCCCAAAAACGAATAGACTAAGAAAACAACAAACGGAAGTGCTATTGTTTTTTCTTTAATAAAATAAAATATTAAAAATACAGGTATAAATAAGGGTTTTGTAGAATTTAAGAACAGTTCATTTTCACTAACTGTTCCAATAACATTCAAAACTAACAAAAGAAATAAAGCACTTAAAAATACTTTTTTTAAATTAAATTTTAATGAGTCTTCCATAATTCAATAACATAAAATAGGTTCCTCAAATATAATAAACTTAACACTTTCTTCGATATAATTATTCATTTTATCGTTATAATACGTATTTTGTTAACATTTTAAAGTTTTAAACTAAAAGCAGGACTAATGAATAACTCAATATAAAGTCAAAAAAAAAGATGATGACTTAATGTTTTTAAAATTTTAATTTATTAATCGGGCAGATTTTTAGAATTTTATAAAAGATATAAAAAACGCTTAGGTTTATTCTATTCAGAAACTAACTCAGTAACTTCTTCATAATCAAGGGTTGCTTGAATATAATAAAAATAAAAAGCTAAAAGTGTTAATGAAGTGACCAGAAAATTTAACAAATTTTGCTGCGACACATATAAATAAGCCACTCCTAAAACTTCAGAAAAAACAATCGATAGTGATCCTAAAAAGATTAATAATGATTTTCTGTCGTCTCGGCAAAAATAATTTAAAAGAGAGGCAGACAATAGTAGAAGCATACTTATATTATAACTAATTTCAACAAAATATTCGTTGGTCATGTCTACATAAGGATTCACAATATCCTGTAATACATAAGCTATATATACATTTAAGATAGTTAAAACAATAAAATGTAATTTAAAATTTTTAACAATATTAAGAAACGAAAGTGATTTTAAAACTCCAATTAACAATGCTATATATGCACATATATACAATCCATTACCTATATAATAGAAATAGGAATACGGCATGAAATCAACAATAAAAATCATTAAATCAGAAATGGAATAACATATTAAAAATAATGCAAAATATAAATCTATTTTTTTCTCTCTTTGAAAGTATACAATACTAATTAATGGGATTAATAGGGCATCAAATGCATTTGCCCAAAATGCATTGTTACTAAATTGGAATATAACAAATCCTAAATAAAATAATATCACAATACTAATCATGATTTTTAACTTGTTCATGACTAAAATTTTATGGTTAAAGTCCAAAGATAATAATTTTTTACATATAAACGATAAAAAAATGCATTTAATCGTATATTTTTTATGTTATTTTATTTTATGTAGGAATTCATTTTCATTAATTAAAGGAATATTCAATTGTTCAGCCTTTTGTTTTTTACTTGGACCCATGTTATCTCCAGCAACAATAAAACTTGTTTTTGAAGAAATTGAACTACTAACCTTTCCACCGTTATCTTCAATAAGTTTTTTTAATTCATCTCTTGAAACTGTTTCAAATACACCTGAAATAACAATTATTTCTCCTTTTAATTTATCTGTCTGTCCTTTCAAAAGATCGGCTGATATTTCCAACTGCACTCCAAATAGTCTTAACCTCTCAATAATTTTAATATTCTCGTCAGATTTAAAAAACTCTTGAACACTTGCCGCTATTTTTATCCCAATCTCATCAACATTCATCAAATCTTCTTCAGTAGCTTTTGCTATTGCTTCGATACTTTTATAATGTCTTGCGAGTTTTTTTGCTACCGTTTCTCCAACATATCTAATACCTAAAGCATATAAAACACGTTCAAACGGGATGCTAATAGATTCCTTTATGCCTTCTACTAAATTGTCGGCACTTTTTTCGGCCATCCGCTCAAGTGGTATAACTTCCTCTTTTGTTAATTCATATAAATCTGAATAATTATTTATAAGACCTGCATTTACTAACAAAGCAACTGTTTCTCCACCAAGCCCTTCAATATCCATAGCTTTTCTGGAAATAAAATGCTGTATACGTCCTATAATTTGAGGCTTGCATCCATTATAATTAGGGCAATAATGTTGAGCTTCACCTTCTTGCCTAACCAGTTCTGTATTGCATTCCGGGCAATGAGAAATAAAATTTGTAACATGAGAATCTGGCAACCGTTTATTTAAATCAACAGCTATAATTTTTGGAATAATTTCTCCTCCTTTTTCAACAAAAACCTCATCTCCAACTCGAATATCGAGTTTTTCTATTTGATCTGCATTATGTAAAGATGCTCTTTTTACAATAGTTCCTGCCAATTCCACAGGTTCTAAATTGGCAACCGGAGTAATTGCTCCAGTTCTACCAACCTGGTAAGAAATACTATTTAATTTAGTTGAAACTTGCTCGGCTTTAAATTTATAAGCTATGGCCCATCTTGGTGATTTGGCTGTGTAACCTAGCTCTTCCTGTTGAGCCAGATTATTTACCTTAATAACAACACCATCTGTTTCGTATGGTAAATTATGCCTATGAATATCCCAATAATTTATGAATTCAAAAACCTCATCCAATGAATTCACTAATTTGGCTGCTTTGGGTACTTTAAAACCCCATTGTCTAGCTTTCTCTAAACTTCCAAATTGCGATGTAACATCAATGTTAGTACCAATTAAATGATATAATAAACAATCCAATGGACGTTTTGCAACTTCTGCACTATCTTGTAATTTCAAACTTCCTGAAGCGGTGTTTCTTGGATTTCTATAGGGTTCTTCTCCAATTTCAATACGTTCTTCATTCATTTTATTAAAACCGGCAAAAGGCAATACAATTTCTCCTCTAATATCAAATTTCAAAGGAAAATCACCTTTTAGTTTTAAAGGCACAGATTTTATGGTTTTTACATTAGCGGTTACATTATCACCTTGAACACCATCACCTCGTGTTAATGCCCTAATAAGAATTCCATTTTCGTATGTTAGACTTATAGATGCACCATCATACTTAAGCTCGCATGTATATTGTATAGCACCATCAATAAGTTTTTTAATTCTGTTTTCCCAATCCTTTAAATCTTCCGTTGAATATGAATTATCCAATGAATACATACGATAGTCATGAGGAATAGTTTCAAAACTCTTGGTAATTTCACCTCCCACTCGTTGCGAAGGAGAATTAGGATCATAAAATTCAGGATACTCTGCTTCTAAACTTTGAAGTTCTTTAAGCATTGTATCAAACTCATAATCCGAAATAGTTGGGTTATCAAGTACATAATAATTATAATTATGCTCACTTAATATATTTCTTAATTCCTGTATATGTTCTTTTATTGTCATTTTACAATAGTGCCTTTTATCATTCTATCCTTTTTAAAAATATCCTGTTTTAATTCAATAGCATCAAAATTATTTGTTCTTAATAATTGAATCATCTGCCTTCCAAGATACTCATTGATTTCAAAAAATAAATTGCCATTTAATTTTAAATTATTGACAGCAAATTCAGTAATAGCCTTATAAAATAGTAACGGGTCATCATTTTGAACAAATAATGCTAAATGAGGTTCATAATTCAACACATTAGACTTCATTTTTTCCTTTTCTAATTCACGAACATACGGCGGATTTGAAACAATAATATCGAATTTCATATTTTTAAATTCTGAACTCCAGCTTTCAGCATTTAAAATATCAGCCTTAATAAATTCAATAGACACCTTATTTATCTTTGCATTTTGCTTGGCAACCTCAAGAGCCTCTTCACTAACATCTAACGCAAAGACATTGGCATTAACTAAGTTTTTTGCCACTGATACTGCTATACAGCCACTCCCCGTCCCTATATCTAATATATTTATAGTACTATTTGTTGTGCTTTTTGCTAAATTTAATATCCATTCAACTAGCTCTTCGGTTTCCGGTCTTGGAATTAAAACATGAGGATTTGTTTTAAACACTAGCCCAAAAAACTCTGTTTCACATAATATATATTGAATGGGTTTCTCTTTTTTTAAATCTTGTAAAGCTTTTTCTATCTTTTTCTGTTCTTCTTCTGAAATTGAAAAATCTGGATTTAACGCTAACGATATACGCTTCAAACCAAAGTAAAATTCCACAATTAAATAAAAGAAATTATCAATCTCTTCGACATCGTAGAGTCCTGTTAACTCATTTTGGAATAATTGCTTTGTTTCTTTTAACTTCATATATCTTTAATCATCCAAACGCCACAAGAAAAATGACCTGTATTACCTAAAGAACTATCTAAGTGCTTAAACCCAAAAGATTCATATATATGAATAGCTGCTTTTAATTGAGGAGCCGATTCTAAATAACATTTTTTATAACCTAAGTCCTTGGCTGCTTCAAGACACTTTTTAAACATAAGCTTTCCAAAGCCATTCCCTCTAATTTTTGGTGAAAAGTACATTTTTTGGATTTCACATACTCCCTCTGCATCAAAATCTTTTAAAGGCTTAACACCTCCCCCGCCAAGAACTTCCCCGTCGGCCTCAATTACAAAATACACATCGTTTTTATTTTGAAATGACTCAAACATTTTTGGTGTTTCTTCATCTGCATAGGCAGTACCCACTAAAGGTATTTTAAACTCATGAAAACAAGCTCTAATTACGCTTTCAATTTGCGCATTATCTTTTGGTTGAATTTCTCTTATAATGAAATTGTTTATCCCCATTTTTTAATCTTATTTTTGCGGTGTGAATATACATGAAAAATACATAAATAGATGTATAGAAATTGCTAAAAATGGCCTAGGAACAACACGTCCTAACCCCATGGTTGGCAGCGTTATTGTCTATAACGACCGTATAATTGGCGAAGGCTATACAAGTAAATATGGCGGCAACCATGCCGAAGTTAATGCTATTCTTTCTGTTAAAGACAAATCACTTTTAAAACAAGCCACTCTTTATGTAACTCTTGAGCCCTGCAGTCATTACGGAAAAACCCCTCCTTGTAGCGATTTTATTATTGCAAATCAAATCCCTTATGTGGTGATTGGTTGTATAGATGATAATAAAAAAGTAGCTGGTAAGGGTGTTGAAAAACTTATGAATGCTGGCTGTCATGTTATGGTTGGTGTATTAGAAGACTCATGTAAATATCATCATAAACGCTTTTTTACATTCCACAATAAAAAACGCCCTTTTATAATTCTAAAATGGGCGGAAACACAAGACGGGTTTATAGCTCCAGCGAAAAAGGAAAAAACGGAACCTGTCTGGATTACCAATGAGTTTTCACGTCAACTGGTTCACAAATGGCGCACTGAAGAACAAGCTATACTGGTAGGCACGAATACTGTTTTACAAGATAATCCCAGTTTAACTGTTAGGAATTGGACCGGCGAAAACCCCTTCAGAATTGTTATCGATAAGGATAATACACTAGAAAAAACTTTTTCTGTTTTTAATGACAAAGCCAATACGCTTTCTATCTCAAAAAATGAAATCGATTTCTCCAATAATTTTGCCAGTCAAATATGTAATCTCCTATTTAAAAATAATATATCATCTGTTATAATTGAAGGTGGCAACAAAACATTACAAGCCTTTATCAACGAAAATTTATGGGATGAAGCTAGAGTTTTCACCGGAAATACCTCTTTTAGAAAAGGCGTTAAAGCGCCTACTTTTAGTGGAAAATTGCTTTCTGAAAAAACAATAAAAGACGATCTGTTAAAAATATATTTAAATGATTAAAACCATAGTATTCGATTTTGGAAATGTCTTCTTAAATCTTGATTTAGATGGCGCTTTTGAAAACGCTCTAAAAACATTCAAAATAAAAGCATTTCCTGAAGAAATGAATGCGGTCAACGCTCTATATGAACAAGGATTAATTTCAACAGACGAGTTTATTGAGTTTTACTCAGAAAATTTTTCTGGTATATCTGAAGAAACTTTAATCAATAACTGGAATTTTATGCTGAAAGACTTTCCAGAAAACAGATTAAGTTTTTTAAAAGCACTGAAAAGTTCGGGAAAATACAAACTGATTCTTTTAAGTAACACTAACGAACTTCATATTGATTGGGTGAAACAGAACATTTTGTTTTATGAAGATTTTAAAAATTGTTTTGATGCTTTTTATCTTTCACATGAAATTATGCTAAGAAAACCTAATGCCGATATTTTTGAATTTGTTTTAAAAACAAATGAGCTGAAAGCAGAAAACACTTTATTTATAGATGATAATTCAGAAAATATAAAAACTGCTAAAAATTTAGGATACCATGTTTGGAATATCAACCCAAATACAGAAGATGTAATTACGCTCTTTAAAACTAAAAAAGATTTATTTTAATCTGTTGACAGAAAAAGACACATACAAAACAATCGATATTCCTTCCGAAGAAATATTATTTAAAGACAAAAACAGCAAATTTTTCGGTTACGCATTTCCAGTATTAAATGAAGAGGACGTAAAAAACCATTTAGCTGAGTTAAAAAAAACACATCATGCTGCACGACATTGGTGTTATGCTTATCAAATAGGCACAGAAACAATACTATTTAGAGCTAATGATGATGGCGAACCAAATAATTCAGCAGGAATGCCAATTTACGGACAAATTCAATCTTTTGAATTAACTAATGTTCTAATTGTAGTGGTTAGATACTTTGGCGGGGTTAAATTAGGTGTTGGCGGATTAATTAATGCTTATAAAACTTCAGCCCAGTTAGCCATAGAAAACTCGGTAATAATTGAAAAAACAATAAATATTGAATACCTAATCACATTTGATTATAAAAATATGAATAAGGTAATGCGGCTAATTAAAAAGAAAAACTTAAATATTGTAAATCAGAAATTAGAATTAAATTGTCAGATAACTATATCGGTGCGAAAAAGTGAAGCCGATTTAATTTATAATTTATTTTCTAATTTATTTAAGGTGACTATTTCTGCTATTTAAATTAATTATCTATAATATCCAATATATATTGAGGTGCTCTTACTGGTCTATTAGTTTTCATATCTATAAATGCCAAAATTACATTTGCAGAAGTAATCATCAAACCATTTTCATCAGTGATTTCAAATTCAAATTCTATCTTTGCCGAAGGCCTGTTTTTTAGTTGTGTTTTTACATTAATTAGGTCGTCATAATGCGCTGGCTTTTTAAAGTTTAGAGTCATTGAAACTACAGGTAACATGATTCCATTTTCTTCCATTTCTTTATAAGAAATACCCAATTTTCGTAACCACTCAATACGTCCCATCTCTAGATATAATGCATAATTACCATGATGAACTACACCCATTTGATCAGTTTCTCCATATCTTACTCTTATCTGAATTTCATCTGACTTCATTTGATTTTTTTAGCATTATTTTTTGTATTTTTAGAGAAGTGTTTAAACTGAGAAAAAAAAACTAAAAATACAATAGCAAATGATTTTTTTTTTAAAAAAATTGTTCACATATTTGTTTAACTAAAAAACGGGGGAGTTAAGAGTTATTTTTCTCTAGTATTTAATCCAACTAAAAAAACCTAAAACAAAATTAATGAGTAACACTGCGCAATCGGTATGGAATAATTGTCTCGAATTCATAAAAGATAATATTCAACCGCAAGCATATAAAACTTGGTTCGATCCAATTATTGCAGTTAAACTTGCTGATAATGCTTTAAGCATACAAGTTCCTAGTAAATTCTTTTATGAATGGCTAGAAGAACATTACGTTAAATTATTAAAAGTATCCTTAACTAAGGAATTAGGTGAAAAAGCCAAACTTGTTTACATTATTAAAATGGAAAACACCTACGGCAACAAACAGCCTTTTACAGAAAAAATCCCAAGCTCAAATAGAACAGCGGTTAAATCACAAGAAGTAGACATTCCTCTTCAAAACAAAAACCCTGAATTACGCAATCCATTTGTTATTCCTGGTATAAGAAATGTAAAAATCGAATCTCAGTTAAATCCAAATTATAGTTTTGAAAACTTTTTAGAAGGCGATTCTAATAGATTGGCTAGAAGTGCAGGAATGGCTGTTGCAACTAAACCGGGAGGAACCTCTTTTAATCCTTTACTAATTTTTGGTGGTGTTGGATTAGGAAAAACCCATTTAGCACATGCGATTGGTGTTGATATAAAAGACCGATACCCAGAAAAAACGGTTTTATATATCTCAGCTGAAAAGTTCACACAACAATATATTGACTCTGTTAAAAAGAACAACAGAAATGATTTTATTCATTTTTATCAAATCATTGATGTTTTAATCATTGACGATGTCCAATTCCTATCTGGAAAATCTGGAACCCAAGATGTTTTCTTTCATATATTCAACCATTTACATCAAAATGGTAAGCAGGTAATTTTAACTAGTGATAAAGCGCCCGTTGATATGCAGGATATAGAACAACGATTATTATCTCGATTTAAATGGGGGCTTTCTGCAGAATTACAAAATCCGGATTTTGAAACGCGTGTCTCTATTTTAAAAAACAAACTATATCGTGATGGTGTTGATATGCCAGAAGATATTATTGAATTTGTTGCTAAGAATATAAATTCAAACGTAAGAGAACTTGAAGGCGCCATCATTTCCTTAATCGCTCAGTCTTCTTTTAATAAAAAAGAAATTACGCTTGATTTAGCTAGACAAATTGTTGAGAAATTTGTAAAAAACACAAAACGCGAGGTGTCTATTGACTATATCCAAAAAATAGTTTCAGATTATTTTCAAATGGATATTGATACCTTACAATCAAAAACAAGAAAACGTCATATTGTTCAGGCAAGACAATTAGCAATGTTTTTTGCAAAAAAATTCACAAAGGCATCATTAGCGAGCATTGGGTCCCAAATTGGCAAAAGAGATCACGCCACAGTCCTTCATGCGTGTAAAACAGTAGATAATTTATCTTCAACTGATAAACAATTCAGAAAATACGTAGAAGATATAAGTAAAAAACTTTCTGTTTAAAATATCAAAATAATGACAAATATTTTAATGGTTTGTCTTGGAAATATTTGTCGTTCACCATTAGCCGAAGGTATTCTTAAATCAAAACTTCCCGAAAATAAATTTTTCATAGACTCTGCAGGTACAGCGAATTACCATGTTGGCAGTACCCCTGATAAAAGATCTGTTGCAGTAGGCAATAAATATGGCGTCGATATTTCGAATTTGAAGGGTCGCCAATTTAAAGTTAATGATTTTGATAAGTTTGATTTGATTTTTGTAATGGACGCCTCTAATTACAACAATGTTATTTCAATGGCCAGAACAGAACAAGACCAAAATAAAGTTAAATACCTTTTAAACGAAATTTATCCAAATCAAAATTTTGAAGTACCAGACCCTTATTATGGCGGAGATCAAGGGTTTGAAAATGTTTATAAAATGCTTGACGAAGCTTGTTCTATAATTGCTAATTCCTTGAGGTAATTATTCTACGACTAAAATATTTAGTATTTTTATTTAAAGGTTTTACAGAAAAATTTAATTATGGAATCTACAAAAGGAAAACTTTATCTAATACCTACTACTCTAGGCGACAATGAGCCCTTAGAAGTTTTACCTATTTCCGTAAAGAAAACTATTGAAGATATTGATATATATATTGTTGAAAACGAAAAAACAGCTAGAAGATTTATAAAAAAAATAAGCTCAGGTAAATCTCAATCCGCATTAAAGATATTTATTCTTAATAAATATACTGATACTAATTTTATACCAGAATTTCTAGAACCATGTGAAAAAGGATTAAATGTGGGACTTTTATCGGAAGCTGGATGCCCAGGGGTAGCTGATCCAGGTGCCGAAGTAGTGAAAATTGCACATAATAACAATATAAAAGTTGTTCCATTAGTTGGTCCTTCGTCCATATTAATGGCCTTAATGAGCTCAGGGATGAATGGTCAAAGCTTTGCTTTTAACGGATATCTACCTATTGATAAAGATGAAAAGAAGAAGGAATTAAAACGTCTAGAACGGTTGTCTTTTGAACAAAATCAATCCCAAATTTTCATTGAAACACCTTATAGAAACAATAAACTTATTGAAGATATTTGCAATACCCTTGAATCAAATACATTAATTTGTGTGGCATGTGACATTACATTACCAACCGAATTTATAAAAACTCAAACCGTTAATGAATGGAAAAAAAATATTGTAGACCTTCATAAAAGACCTACAATATTTATAATTCATAAAAGCTAAATGTTTTTTTAAACTGAAGTCGCTTTTGCTTTTCTATTTGGTTTTAAGAAAGACGTGTCATAACCAGAGAACTTTTTCATATAATACTCTATGGTAGTACCAAAAGCATCAGCAAAAACATCTGTTCCAGAACTTCTTAAGTAATTTTTAACACTACCTGCGCCAGCTAAATGAGCTGCCGCCAAAATTCCTGACTCAGTAATTAGGATACCGTTTATTTTTTTACCTACGAAATTTCTAATATCACGACGTAAAATCCATTTATTACGTTCAGCATTAGCGATAAACGCTTTTTCCTGAAGTTCAGGATTATTTAAAAACTGATCAGAATCATAGACCCCAATTAATTTTAGAGTTTCTTTACCAAACTGATATTTTCCCAAATACCCAAAACTATTCACAGTAAAGTAATCTCCCCTAGACTCTTTAAATGCTAAAGCTTCTTTAAATCCGACAAATGATTTTCCTAAATATGGAGAATAAGATTTGTTTGAGGTCAATAATGCTAAGTCACTAGGTTCAGTTTCCGCATTTTGGCTTACTGTATAATTTAATACTAAGCCCTCTGTAGAGTATTTAGTAGAATCGATCGCTTTATTTGATGAAAGCGAAACAAACAATAAAACACATATTGTAAGTGATACTATTACATAACTTGCAATACTTTTTTTCATAAAATCTAAATTTCTTCAGCAAATTATTATTATAATATTGCTTGAAAATTTGAGCGTGCAAAATTACACTTTATTTTAAATATTTCAAAATTAATCGATTATGTGTGTTTTTTAATAGTACAATGGATGAAATACACATCGATTATTACTAAATTCTAAGGTAGGAAAGGGGATTTTTATCGTATTAAAAATGCTTAAAACAGTCTTCAATAAATGTGAATTAGTTTTGATATTGGCCAAATTTACATCAAAACTTAGGTAGTACTGCCTGTACCTCTCATTATTTGTTAACAACTGATTGTCAATATCTTTCACGCCATTTACCATGCCTTCTGCCCCGTACCCAAAGGCTATATTAAGCCAAGGCGGTATTTTAGACTCTTTAAAAAATGAATGTATATTTAAACTTAACCAATATGTTTGTCCATTATAATCCTTTAAAAGTTGTTCCTGAAAGCCCTTTCCCAACTTATTTGGATTTTGAGAAGCAAAACTCGTTTGATGAAATGAATATTTAAGAGTAACACGCTGCTCATTCCACAACAATTCTTGCCCAATATATAAACTTGTACCTATTCCGTTGGCAGCGACATCGCCCCATGAAAAGCCCCATTCTTTGGAAAAACCATCAAAAACTTCAACGGTTGTAAGAAAAACAAACCCTAAAGTACCTCCATAAATTAATTGATCATTTTTATTCAAGCCGCTCCAATTAAGCACATCTGCGCCAAACCTACCTAATTGATAAGAAGAAAAAACATGTCCAATCTTATCCATTTGTAGCCATTCGTTATTATCATTAATAGAATGTAATTTAGATTTTTCATAATCGGCATACCACAATTGGTTTAATCCTATAAGCGCAGCACTTCCTAATAAAGTTTCAGAAATAATTACTGCATTTCGCCTTGGCTTATTTAAGGTATCGCTTGGCTTTAAAAATGAATTAAGATTTGATTGTGAGAATGAAAACCAGGATATTAAAAGAAGGGGTAAAAAATATTTGAAATTAACAAACAAAACTAATTTCTTATTCCTTGTGAAGACAAATACCTTTGATAATCCCTCGCATTAACATTATGCTGGGTAAGTGTTTTTGCGAATTTATGATATCCCAACCTACTAGCATCTGCCGCAAAATAATAATAGTCATGCTTATCATAATTTAAAACCGCATCAATTGCTGACAAATCAGGCATGGCAATCAATGATGGAGGCAACCCTGCATATTTGTAAGTATTATAAGGGGATTCAATTTCTTTATGAATATTCAAAACCCTTCTTATCACTTTTCCTTTATTTTCAGGCAATTTATAAGCTGCAAACTTAATGGTTGGATCAGCCTGTAGCGGCATGCCTACTTTTAGTCTGTTTAAATACACGCCAGCAACAACAGGTTGTTCATCGGCTTTTTTTGATTCCTCATAGACAATTGAAGCTAAGGTTATTACTTGAGAAGGGCTTAAACCAATTGCTTCGGCTTTTTTTAATCTGGAAACATTCCAAAAACGATTGTATTCCTTAAGCATTCGATCGCGAAACTGCTCTGCGGAAGTATTCCAGAAAAATTCATAACTATTAGGAATATACATTCCTAAAGCAGTAGCTTCATTAAAGTTATTTTCACTTAAAAATGATTCATCCAACATTGCTTCCTCTAAGGATAAACTATCAGCTTCAATTTGCCAACTCACTCTTCCAGCAAGTTTTTTTATGGTTTCTTGATTATTAAATGAAACTTTAATTGGAATATTATTACTCCTTATAGAATTAATAATATCATTATTATTCATACCTTTTTTTATTTGGTATTTGCCAGCTTTAATATTCGTAGTGTATTTTTTCTGTTTGGCAAGTGCATCAAACTTATTAATATTTAATAATAAAGGCTTTAGTTGTTCATGAACATAATTATAAGTAGCATTAGTAGGAATATAAATATAAGCACTTTCATTATTAAAGGCAGTATTTGGTTTAAACATAGCACTATAAACAAAGTATGCAAAATATGCGGCCACTATCAACCCTAAAATTACTATTGAAAGAAGAATTTTTTTGATATACATTTAATTATTTAATAATTGAAATAAACATTCATTTTTAAAAGTTCCATTAATATAATTCCAATCCTTTTTTAACCCAACTCTATCAAAACCCTGACTACTAAATAATTTTATACTTGCTTCATTCTCTTCAGAAATATTACAATACAATTGATGCAAGCCTAAATGTGTAAAACTATAATTTATTAATAACTGAAGCGCTTCCTTCCCATAACCTAATTGTCTATTACTAGCTTCTTTTACCAAAATCCCAACTCCTGCTCTACTATTTTTAAAATCAAAATCGAACAAATCTATCATTCCTAAAGCCTCATCATTATAATTTGATATAACTAATCTAAGTTGTTTTACTTCAAAAATATCTTTATGAGAATGTTCTAAGTATTGTTTAATTAAAAATTTTGAATAAGGGGTTATTGTATTGCTCAGCTCCCAAAGTTTTTCATCATTTTCAATAGTATGAATAAACTCAAGGTCTTCTGGCTCTAAAGCACGTAAATAAATATGTTTCCCTTTTAACGTAATCATATTTCGCCCTTAAAAACAAACGTAGCTGGCCCAATTAAAAAAACATCCTTGTAAGTATCGCCATCTTTATTAAAGGAAACTTTTAACTCACCTCCTTGAGTTTTAAGTGTTACTAAATCTTGATTAGTCTCTCCTAAATAATTCATTGCTAACGCAACCGCTGTGACTCCTGTTCCACAAGATAAGGTTTCGTCCTCTACACCGCGTTCATAAGTTCGAACTGCAAAAGTGCCTTCTTCTATTTTTTTTACAAAATTCACATTGCTACCTTCTTCATTATAAGGTGTGCCATATCTAATTTTCGCCCCTTTTAACTTTATATCGAAATCTTCAATTGACTCTTCAAATTGAACATGATGTGGTGAACCTGTATTTAAAAATACATGATTAGAATGTTTTTCAATAGATTTTACATCTTGCATTTGAAGTTTCACGAACCCATTTTCTATGGTGGCTTGATGAAAACCGTCAATTGCTTCAAAAGTAGCTTTATCTGTAATGATACCTAGCTGTTTTGCGAATGCCACCAAACAACGTCCCCCATTTCCACACATAGAACTTTCATTTCCATCGGAATTATAATATACCATTTTAAAATCTAGGTCACTATGATTTTCAAGTAAAATAAGGCCATCGGCTCCTATTCCAAATCGTCTATCACATAAAAATGCAATTCTATTGGTATCATTTTTATCAAATAATTCCATTCGATTATCAATCATCACGAAATCATTTCCAGTACCCTGATATTTATAAAATGTTTGTAACATAATTAATGGCAAATATATAAATATAAACTGTTTTTTGGATTGTTAAATCATCGTTAAAGTTGAAATGACGATTCAATAATTATTTAATTTTAATCGTTATTCAATTAAATTTAAACTAAAAATTATGAAGAAGATTTTAACTTTAGTTGCTGTTTCAGTTTTAGGCGGAATTATAACCTTGGGAGCCTATAAAGTTTTATTTCAAGAAAAAAAAGGCATAATAATTACAACGGCTGAAACACAACCAGCATTTTTAACTACAAATAATACCTCTAATTTAAATAATATTTACAACGCTCCAGACTTGACTGTCGCCGCAGAAAAAAGCATTAATACCGTTGTAAATGTTAAGAATTTAGCGGTTAGTTCTGGCCAAATGACCATTGAAGATTTGTTTTATGGAAGAAGTCAGCAACGTGCCCAAGTAGGTACTGGCTCGGGTGTTATTATTTCAGCTGATGGTTATATTGTAACCAATAACCATGTTATTGATAATTCACAAGAATTATCTGTTACATTAAACGATAATAGGACATTTACAGCAAAAATTATTGGATCGGATCCAAAGACAGACATTGCACTTATTAAAATAGAAGCAGATGGTGAATTACCTTATGCTACATTCGGAGATTCAGATCAGACAAAAATTGGCGAATGGGTTTTAGCTGTTGGCAATCCGTTTAACTTAACGTCGACAGTTACAGCAGGAATTATTAGTGCAAAATCGAGAGATTTATCTGGAGTGAACACACAATCATTTATTCAAACAGATGCTGCTGTTAACCCAGGAAATTCGGGAGGTGCTTTAGTAAATACTAATGGTGATCTTATTGGAATTAATACCGCCATTTCTTCGCAAACAGGATCCTATATTGGCTATTCTTTTGCAGTACCTAGCAACATAGCTCGAAAAGTTATTGAAGATATAATGGAATTTGGTAATGTACAAAATGGCATCTTAGGTATTACTGGAGGCGCATTAAATAGTGGTATTGCTGAAAAAATAGGAGTTGAAGACACTCAAGGTGTATATGTAGATAGTGTTGTGGAAGATTCTGGTGCCGAAAAGGCAGGCCTTAAAAAAGGAGACATTATTAAAGAAATAGATAATATTAAAGTTTCAAAGTTCTCAGATTTGACAGGGCATTTAAGTGCAAAACGTCCAAATGATGTGGTGAATTTAAAAGTTGCTAGGGACGGTTCAATAAAAACAATACCTGTAACATTATTTAAAAATAATACCATTACTCTACCACTTGTTGGACAAGTTAGAAATGCTAAAACTGAAGAATTAAAAAAATTAAAAGCTTCTAATGGCATTAAAATAATACAATTGGATAATAAATATGGGGACTACTGGAGAAAAAATGGTGTCGAGGAAGGTTCAATAATTACATCTATTAATGATGTTAAGATAAAAACCATTGATGATGCACAGAATATTCTTAAAAATAAATCGGCCTATGAATCTTTAAGAATTGAACTAATAAATACAAATGGTGAAAAAGAGCGATATAATTTTAGATAATAACTGTAAATAAATTAATCTTTTTTTTAAAACCTCTTTAGTGAATTCTAAAGAGGTTTATTTTTTCATTCAATACACTACGAAAACGTTTGAAATATAGTATTTTTGCCAAAATTTTAAAAAACAAACTAAACCTTTTTAGCAATGAGTTTTAATAAAACTTATGAAAAAGAACTCCTTTTTCAAGCCGACAGACGACGTGCTACCGTAGAATTTATAAAAATTATAAGTGATCTTTGGTATGACAAATCCATTGAGTTAGTCCTTTTTAGAAACCAATTAATGGATAAGAATGTTAGTCAGATTTTAAATTTGCATGATTATGCTGGAAAATTTGTAGAAAAACCAATTTCAATTTTTGACTCTGTGGAAATAGCGCAAGCTATTAAGACACTTGATATACCTCCTGCAAAACTAGACATAGGTAAACTAACTTATGAATACCAATTAGAAGGCGGTCAATATTCCAATGCGACTGCTTTTGTAATTAGAAAATTGAAAGATGCAGGTAAAAATTCTGATATACAACCAAAAGACGTGGTGCTTTATGGATTTGGAAGAATTGGTCGTTTAGTAGCTCGCGAGCTTATGGCAAGAACTGGTAAAGGAACTCAATTACGTTTAAGAGCTATTGTTATTAGAGGTGAATCGAATGAAATTACGCTTGAAAAACGGGCTGCTTTATTGCGAAATGATTCTGTACATGGAGATTTTTCAGGGACTGTTTCAGTAGATTTAAAAAACAATGCTTTAATTATTAACGGAACCACTGTAAATATTATCTCAGCAAATCAACCTGAAGATATTGATTACACGAAATATCATATTAAAAATGCATTAATTATTGATAATACAGGTGCTTTTAGAGATAAAGAAGCTTTAAGTAGACATTTGAAATCTAAAGGGGCTGAAAATGTATTATTAACAGCACCCGGAAAAGGAGTTCCAAATATTGTTCATGGGGTTAATCACTTAGAACATGACCCAAAAAAGGTAGCTATTTTCTCTGCAGCTTCCTGCACAACTAATGCTATTACCCCTATTTTAAAAGCCGTTGAAGAATCATATGGTGTAAAACATGGACATTTGGAAACCATTCATGCATATACAAATGACCAGAATTTAGTTGATAATTATCACAAAAAATACAGACGTGGTCGTGCTGCCGCATTAAACATGGTTATTACAGAAACCGGAGCAGGTAGTGCCGTAGCTAAAGCTTTACCTAGTTTAGAAGGCAAGTTAACTTCCAATGCCATTAGAGTTCCTGTCCCTAATGGATCCTTGGCTATTTTAAATTTAGAATTGGAAAAACCCACAACCTTATCTGACATAAATGCAGTATTAAAAAAATATGCACTTGAAGGAGAATTAGTCGAACAAATAAAATATGAATTAAGTGACGAATTGGTATCAAGTGATATTGTAGGCTCATCTGCTCCCTCTATTTATGATAGTAAGGCTACAATTGTAAGACCTGATGGTAAAAATGTGGTTTTATACATTTGGTATGACAACGAATACGGTTACAGTCATCAAGTTATCAGATTAGCCAAATACATTTCAAAAGTTAGACGTTATACTTATTATTAGTATTAAAAAACATCTAAACTTTTTTTTAGTTCGTATATATTTAAGCCTCTTTAATCGAGGCTTTTTTGTAACATTTTAAGAACATTACTTAACATAATTTTTTAACTTCGTAACATTATAGTTTAACATAACCATTTCTAACATGAATTATATAAAATCATTAGCTGTTTTAGTTTGTCTTTTTATAGGGACACTTAACTCTTTTGCACAAGCAACTCAAGAAGAAGATAAACTTTCATTAGATAGTGGGACAATTGATAATCAATTTGAATATGTTATAAAAAAATCTAGTGGCTGGCGAGACGAGCGCGGTCAGCAATACAAAGTCACTAAAATAAATTGGCTTCTTGATTTAAAAGCACATTCTCTAGATTCTATAAATGCCATAAAGAAAAATTTAGCTGAAACACAGACCTTAGTAGATAATCAAGCAAAAGAAATTACTGATTTAAAAACTAATCTTTCTAACACCCAAACTGAATTAGATAAAACACATAATGAAAAAAATAGCATGACCATTATTGGGATGCAAATGAGTAAATCGGGCTATAATGCTCTAATGTGGTTTATTATAGTAAGCTTAATCGCTTTATTAGGGTTATTTATTTACAAGTTTAATAATAGTAATTCAGTCACTAAAGATGCTAAACGTGCTCTTTTTGAATTAGAAGAAGAATTTGACGAGCATAGAAAGACAGCTTTAGAGCGTGAGCAAAAAGTTAGGCGTCAACTTCAAGATGAAATAAATAAGCAAAAAGCCGCAAAAAATAATAAAAAATAATTCTCGTCAGTGCCTGTTAAACTTAAAAACAGACTAATTGAATTATTGGTAGACCTCCCAAATGAAAATTATATTGGTTCTCGGTTTGATCATTCTGGCAAAATAGTAAGCTTAAAATATAAGGACATCTCACTGTCTGGATTCGAATTAAATAATTCAGAAAATAATATAACTACTGGTAAAGGATTTTATAATGAATTTGGCATTGATTTACCTTTAAATTTTAATCAAACTCCCGTTGGAGACTGGTTTCATAAAATAGGTGTGGGCTTATTAAAAAAAACGAAAAAACCTTACTTCTTTAAAAACACCTATGAGGTTAAGCCTTTATCTTTTAATGTAGAGTATTCCCGAACTAAAATAGCAATGGCGTGTACTTCGTCACTTTTAATGGGTTATGCTTATAAATTCAAAAAAGAAATTATACTGACTGATTGTGGTTTTATAATCAATTATTATCTGGAAAATATTGGTAAACAAGATATCATTACTAATGAGTATGTACACAATTTTTTAATATTCAATAATCAAGCTATTGGTCCGGACTATCAATTAAATTTTTCATTTGAAATTAAGCCCGATTTATTTATTGAAACAGTTAATCCAGAAAATAAAGTCATTATTGGCAAAGAAAATATCAAGTTTAATGCTGCTCCTAACAGAGATTTCTTTTTCAGTAATCTATCAGGTCATGAATTTGTTAAAGCCCACTGGCAATTAATCAATCCAAAACAAAACCTGGGAATAACTGAAACAGGCGATTTTAAAACCAATTCAATAAATCTTTGGGGTGTCCCACATGTTATTTGTCCTGAATTATTTATCAATTTAAGCCTTAAACCTAATGAATTTAAGGAATGGTCAAGAACTTATACCATTTTTAAAATATAGTAACCAAATTTTAAAAGCATCATTATCGTTTTATTGAAATATTGACTAAATTTGTTAGTCTATAGATGAGCATTTAGCTATCGTAACTTATCTTAGCTATTAAAGTATTTTATGAATATAGTCTATAAAGGAAAGTATTTAATTATAACTTTCGACTCAAACGAAAGTCTATTTGTTCAAAATTGGCTTCGTTCTCCAAAGGATGTGACTTCTTTTAAAAAAGAAATGCTCATTTACACTACACTATATAAAAAATATCGCCCTAAAAATTCGCTGTGGTTGCAAAAAAATTATGATTTAAATCTTGATTACGAAACTCAATTATGGATTGAAAAAAAAGTAAATGAGCCAATTGTTTCTTATGGAAATAAAAAATGTGCTTTAGTTGTTGGTGACAATGTAATACCTCATTTAGGAGTTATAGATGCCTTTGAAAAAATAAAATCATGTCTTGCTCCTAAACATTTTGGAAGTGAAGACGAAGCAAGAAAGTGGTTGAAAGCAACTAATCAAAACGGAGAAATCATTCAAAATAAAAAAATCACTTTCGCCGGTGTCGATTTAGATGGCAATGCAATTTTTAAAGTTCCCTCAGAAAATATAAATGCCTTGTTAAAATCTCTAAATGATTCTATTAATAAAGATAAACGTACAGATGACCAGCAAGAGAAATATGCTTTATTAACTAAAAGAGAACAAGAAATTTTAGCTCTACTTGTTAATGGGAAAAAACTCCAAGAAATAGCAAAACTCCTTTTTATATCCGTATATACAGCAAGAACCCATTGGAGAAATATCAAAACAAAATTAAAAACAGATAATAACAATCTTATTTTAAGTTTTTTCAAACAGTAAAATATAAAAAAAGCCTTCATTAAACTCCCAAACAATTGCCTTATCTTTGCAGTCTATATAACATTTATATGCGCATTGATATTATCACCGTTTTACCCGAATTACTAAAAAGCCCTTTTGAAGCATCTATTTTAAAACGTGCCATAGAAGCTAATTTGGTAGAGGTTCATTTTCATAACTTACGTGATTATACTAGCGATAATTACAAATCTGTTGATGATACTCAGTTTGGTGGTGGTGCTGGTATGGTTATGATGATTGAACCTATAGACAAATGTATTTCGGCCTTAAAAGCCAATCGTTCTTATGACGAGGTTATTTATATGACACCTGATGGAGTCACCCTAAATCAAGGAATTGCCAATCAATTATCCCTTAAAGAAAATATTATCATCCTTTGCGGGCATTATAAAGGGGTTGACCAACGAGTACGCGATCACTTTATAACTAGAGAAATATCTATTGGCGATTACGTATTATCCGGTGGTGAACTGGCTGCGGCTGTTCTTTGTGATGCGGTAATAAGATTAATTCCGGGTGTTTTAGGAAATGAAACATCTGCATTAACCGATTCTTTTCAAGACAATTTATTAGCACCTCCTATTTATACAAAGCCCCGTGAATATAAAGGAATGAAAGTTCCCGAGCTCTTATTTAGTGGTAATCTTCCTAAAATAGAAAAATGGCGAGAAGAGCAAGCCTATATTAGAACCAAGGAAAGAAGACCAGATTTACTGGAAGACTAGGTGTTAAGGATAGCAGCGACATCCTTTTGTGAACACAAAAGATAGAGTGAATAGCCTGACCTTTTACTTTGTAAAAGGAAACACCATAAAAATTAAACTTATTAATTGTGAATTTGTAATTAATAATTATCTTTGCACCCACTTTCGGGTTAACCTCTGGCGAGAATCGTGAATGTTGTTCTGAATTAACTATTATAATAATAAAGATATGGAATCTTTAGTAAATTTTGTACAAAACGAGTTTGTAACAAAAAAAGACTTTCCAGAGTTTGGAGCTGGAGACACAATTACTGTTTACTATGAAATTAGAGAAGGCGAAAAAGTGCGTACTCAGTTTTTTAGAGGTGTAGTAATTCAAAGAAGAGGATCAGGTGCAACTGAAACTTTTACAATTAGAAAAATGTCTGGAACTATTGGTGTAGAACGTATTTTCCCAATTAACTTACCAGCATTGCAAAAAATTGAGGTGAACAAAAGAGGTAAAGTACGTAGAGCACGTATTTTCTACTTTAGAGATCTTACAGGTAAAAAAGCTAGAATCAAAGAAAGAAGACACTAGTAAGTGTTATTTCTGCTTTGACAGATTAATAAAAAGCCTTGAAATTATTCAAGGCTTTTTTTATGAACAATTGTTAATAACTGCAGTTTATAAAAAGTTGATATCTAACACCTTACAAAATTTGTTTTTTTGAATTCATCATTTATCTTAGCAAAAGAATTTAATAACAGTGCAAGCTGTTTTCATTTCAAAAGTGAATTAGTATTAAATTCTGTATAAGGAAACGTTCTTTATATATAATTGTTTTTTGAGGTTTGGATGTCGCACGTGTAAGCGTGAGTGAACAAAAAAACCATGACACTGTAAAAAGTCCTAGACACGAAAGTAGCTAGCAACTAGTACGGTTGAAAGCTTTAAAAAGAGCAGAATCGAAAGTGAATGCTTAAATGCGAGCAATGTTAGAAATTAGCCTAACGTGAGAACGAAAGGAAAGTTGATAGCATCAAGAAAAATGATTAGACTGAAGCATTTTGGTAATAGGTCAATGCATATTGAAAATTACAACACAGAATGTTTCATTGGAATAACAAAAACTTGAATTGAAAGGTTTGGCGAAAGTCAAATTGATTTAGCAGCAATGTTAAGTAGATCACGTAAAGTTATTTCAAAGAAAGCCATGTCAAAGTAGATTAAATTCTATAGTGATATGGCTTTTGTTTTTATACAATAATTTCAGCCTTAAACATGTAAAAGGTTTAAAAAATAATTAGGTCTCGTTATTTTAAAAGATATCGCGTTTTATTAAACTTCCTTGAGTAATTAACTCCTTTTAAAAAGTCAAATTTTGTATCTTCGCAAAGCAAAAAAATAATATTTTTTTTTGCCGATTTTCTCATAGCATATTAATTAAAATAGAGACACAAAAATGTCAAAGATCATTTACACAAAAACAGACGAAGCTCCTGCTTTAGCAACGCACTCATTATTACCAATAATAAAAGCATTTACGAAATCTTCAGGAATAACTATTGAAACTAAAGACATCTCTCTAGCTGGTAGAATTTTATCAAATTTTCCAGAGCTATTAAAAGAAAATCAAAAAGTTCCAGATGCTTTAACAGAATTAGGTGAATTAGCTAAAAAACCTGAAGCAAACATCATTAAATTACCAAATATTAGCGCATCTATTCCTCAATTAAAAGAGGCAATAAGAGAATTACAATCAAAAGGCTATCCATTACCAAACTATCCAGACAACCCAACAAATGATGAAGAAATTGCTGTAAAATCATCCTATGATAAAGTAAAAGGAAGTGCCGTTAACCCTGTGTTAAGAGAAGGAAACTCTGATAGACGCGCACCCAAAGCCATTAAAAACTATGCTAGAAAAAACCCACACAGTATGGGTGCATGGAGTAAAGATTCAAAAACTCATGTAGCAACCATGAGCTCAGGGGATTTTGCTCATAATGAAAAGTCTATAACACTTAAAAGTGCTTCCAACATAACAATAGAACATACTGATTTAAATGGTAATAAAACCAATTTAAAAAATAATTTAGCCATTCAAAAAGACGAGATTATTGACGCGACGGTAATGAGCAAAAATGCTTTATTAGCTTTTTTAAAAGAACAAGTTGCTGATGCAAAAGCAAAAGATGTATTATTTTCGTTGCATATGAAAGCCACTATGATGAAAGTTTCTGACCCCATCATATTTGGTTATGCCGTAAAAGTATTTTTTGCATCTGTATTTGCAAAACATTCAAGTGTTTTTAAATCTATTGGTATTGATGCTAACAATGGTTTGGGAAATTTATTAGCAAAAATTCAAGAACTTCCTGAAGTAAAACGCCAGGAAATTGAAGCCGATATTGAATTAGCTTTAAAAAATGGACCGGCATTAGCGATGGTTAATTCTGAAAAAGGAATTACTAATTTAAACGTTCCTAGTGATGTAATTGTTGATGCCTCGATGCCTGCAATGATTCGTACATCAGGAAAAATGTGGAATGCCAAGGGTAAATTACAGGACACTAAAGCTGTTATTCCAGACAGCAGTTATGCTGGAGTCTATGAAGCCACTATTAATTTTTGTAAAAAAAATGGAGCATTTGACCCAACAACTATGGGAACAGTTCCAAATGTTGGATTGATGGCACAAAAAGCTGAAGAATATGGTTCACACGATAAAACCTTTGAAATTAAAGCTGATGGCGTTGTAAAAGTAATTGATGCTTCTGGAAAAGTATTAATGGAACATACTGTTGAAACCGGTGACATCTGGAGAATGTGTCAAGTAAAAGATGCTCCTGTACAAGACTGGATAAAACTGGCTGTAGGAAGAGCACGAGCAACCAATACCCCGGCTATTTTCTGGTTAGATAACAAAAGAGCTCATGATAAAGAATTAATAAAAAAGGTGAATAAATATTTACCTAATTATGATACGACTGGATTAGATATTAAAATTTTATCTCCAATTGAAGCTACAACTTATACTTGCCAAAGACTTAAAGAAGGAAAAGATACTATTTCAGTATCAGGAAACGTTTTACGTGACTACTTAACAGATTTATTTCCAATATTAGAAGTTGGAACAAGTGCTAAAATGTTATCAATTGTACCATTAATGAATGGTGGTGGATTATTTGAAACTGGTGCGGGTGGTTCTGCTCCTAAACATGTTGAGCAATTTTTAGAGGAAGGTCATTTGCGTTGGGATTCTCTTGGAGAATTTTTAGCATTGGCGGTTTCTTTAGAATTTTTAAGTGAAAAAACAAATAACAAAAGAGCCCTTATCTTAGCAGAAACACTAGATCAAGCCACTGATAAATTTTTAGATAATAAAAAATCCCCTTCAAGAATGGTTGGTGAATTAGACAACCGAGGGAGTCATTTTTACTTAGCAATGTATTGGGCAGAAGCTTTGGCGTTGCAAACAGAAGACACCCAACTAAAAGATAGTTTTAATAAAGTGGCAAAACTTTTGGAAGAAAATGAAACTAAAATTATCAAAGAGTTAAATAATGCACAAGGATCTACGGTTGATATTGGTGGATATTATATTCCAGATGAAAAGCTGGTTAATAAAAGCATGAGACCAAGTAAGACCTTTAATAATATTCTTACAAAAATTGAATTATAAAATAACGTTAAAGCCCCTTCATTGGGGCTTTTTTTTTATAGTTTTGTCAAAAAAAAGCTAATTAATGAAATATATATTAACCGTTCTCTGCTTATGGTGGCTCATAAATATGAACGGTTTACAGGCACAGGAAAAATTTACCCTTAGTGGCTCCATATCTGACCAACAAAATAATGAAACGTTAATAGGAGTTAATATTATTATTCCTGAATTAAATACAGGAACCACTACAAATGAATATGGGTTTTATTCTATTACACTTCCGAAAGGAAACTATGAAGTTATTATTAGTTATTTAGGTTACAATAACTTTATTGAAAGAATTGATCTAAGCGATAACATTTCTAAAAATTTTCAACTTATAGAAGCTATTCAAAGCCTAGATGAGGTCGTAATCATTGAAAACGTTGAGAAATTAAATATAGCGAATGCTCAAATGAGCGTTAATACTTTAACGGCTAAAACAATTAAGCAATTGCCTGTTGTTTTAGGAGAAGCAGACGTCATTAAAGCCATTACTTTGCTGCCTGGTGTATCAACTGCTGGAGAAAGTTCATCTGGATTTAATGTGCGTGGTGGGGCTGCAGATCAAAATCTAATTCTCTTAGATGAGGCTACTATTTATAATTCGTCACATTTATTCGGTTTTTTTTCAGTGTTCAATCCGGATGCCATTAAAGATTTGAAATTGTATAAAGGGGGAATCCCTTCAAGATATGGTGGACGCGTTTCTTCTGTTTTAGATATATACCAAAAAGAAGGAAATAGTAATGAATTCCATGCTACTGGCGGCATTGGTTTAGTTGCCAGTCGTCTTTTAGCTGAAGGTCCTATAAAAAAAGAGAAAGGGTCTTTCCTATTTGGTGGGAGATCTTCTTATGCACATTTATTTTTACCTCTTTTCGATAATCAAAATATCGCTTATTTCTATGATTTAAATACCAAATTGAGCTATAAACTTAATGATAATAATAATATTTATTTGTCAGGATATTTTGGAAGAGATGTATTCAGTATTTCTGATAGTTTTGAAAATACCTACGGAAATGCCGTTTTAAACTTCAGATGGAATCATTTGTTTTCTGATAAATTATTTTCCAATCTATCTTTAATTTATTCTGATTATTATTATGGCTTAAAATTAAATTTTGTGGAATTCAAATGGAATTCAGGCATTCAAAATTTCAACATCAAATATGATTTTAAACATTATTTAAACAATAAATTTAAACTGTTCTATGGCTTAAATAGTATTTATTATAAATTCAATCCAGGGAAAATTGAACCTTCTACTGAAACTTCAGGTATTAACCCATATAAACTTATAGACAAGTTTGCCTTTGAAAACGCACTTTATTTTGATGTGGAACAGCGCCTTACAAATAGAATTGAATTGTCTTATGGTTTACGATTAAGTTCATTTTTACGTTTAGGTCAAGACGAATTAAATATCTATCAAAACAATGAACCTGTAGTATTTAATAATGAGTTACAAATTTATCAAAAAGCCGATCCTATTGGAACCGAATCCTTTAGACGAAGTCATGTTATTAAAACTTTTCATAATCTTGAACCGAGATTTTCAATTTCTTATCAACTCAACGATAATACGTCCATTAAAGGAAGCTATAACCGATTAAGTCAGTATTTACATTTACTGTCAAATACAAGTTCACCAACACCACTCGACGTTTGGGCACCAAGTGGAAAATATGTGAAACCCCAATTATTAGATCAATTGGCCATTGGTTATTTCAAAAATTTAAATAATGACAAGTATTCATTGGAAGTAGAAAGTTTTTATAAAACAATAAAAAACAGAATTGATTATATTGATGGCGCTGATTTAATTGCCAATGACGCCATTGAGCAAGTGATTTTAAATGGCCATGCAAGAGCATATGGTTTAGAATTTTTATTCAGAAAAAATCAAGGAAGACTTAACGGCTGGGTGGCCTATACGCTTTCGAAATCACAACAACAAACAAAAGGTAGAACAGCTGCTGAACTTGGTATTAATAATGGTAATTGGTATTTCACGCCTTATGATAAAACTCATGATATATCAGTGACAGCCAATTATAAATTAAATTCTAAATGGGAACTTAATTCTAATTTTTTATATCAAACTGGGCAACCAACAACTTATCCTGTTGGGCAGTATGAATATAATGGTATAACTATAGCTAATTTTAGCGACAGAAATTCAAGCAGACTTCCGTCATATAATCGTTTAGATGTATCTCTAAGTTATACACCAAAACCAAACAAAAAAAGTGGATATCAAAGTTATTGGGTATTTGGTGTTTATAATATTTATAATAGAAAAAACGCGTCCTCTATTACATTTAGAGAAAACAGAAATACAGGAGTTAATGAGGCTATAAAGCTTTCCATATTCGGCATTGTTCCATCAGTATCATATAATTTTAAGTTTTAAAATGAAGAAATTACTCTACTTCGTCATCCTAATTTTTTTCACAACGGCGTGTGAAGATGTCATAGAGCTAAATGTTCCAACAGAAAGTCCAAGGCTAGTTATCGATGCTTCTATTAACTGGTTTAAAGGAACCCTTGGGAATGAGCAACAAATAAAATTAACATTAACAGCACCATATTTTGAGAATTCCGTACCACCAGCTAATGGAGCACAAGTTGAAATTAAGGATAACAGTAATAACAATTTTATATTTACTGAAGACGGACTCACTGGTATATATAAAAATTCAAGATTTTTCCCTGTTTTGAATGAAACCTATTACTTAACAATTATATATGATGGAGAAACCTATACGGCTTCAGAAACCCTCAAATCTGTTGCTAGTATAGAGTATGTTGATCAAAATAATGAAGGCGGTTTTTCAGGAAACGAAACGGAGCTCAAAGCTTATTACACGGATCCAGCTGATGAAGAAAATTATTATTTCTTTGAATTTATAAGCGATATTCCTGTTATACCAAGTTTAGAAGTTTATAAAGATGAATTTACCAATGGAAATCAAATTTTTGGATTTTATACAGAAGAAGATTTGGCTTCGGGTGACCTGGTTACTATCCGTAATTATGGTATTTCTAAAGAATTTTATAATTATATGTTTATTTTATTGCAACAAAACAGTCAAGAAGGTGGAGGCCCATTTGAAACACAACCAGCTACTGTAAGAGGCAATTGCATCAATCAAACCAATCCGAAAAATTTCCCATTAGGGTATTTTAGAGCTTCAGAAGTTGACGAATTGATTTATACCGTTCTTTAATATGTATCCATTAAAAGATTAAAAAAAATCAAATTAATTCTAACTTGATTAAAATAAATAGAATTCCTTTAAAAAGTGATTTAACAAAAATAAATCCTTTAATAAATCAAACTAAAAAAGTGTATTTTTGAGTTATGGATTTTATTAAAACTACAGAACAAGATTCAAACTATAATCATCTAGAACAGATGAATATCAACGAGTTATTAATAAATATCAATAATGAAGATAAAACTGTACCAATAGCTGTGGAAAAGGTTATTCCGCAAATTGAAAAATTGGTTAAAGTTATCGTTAGTCAACTTAAACAAGGAGGAAGATTATTTTATATAGGTGCGGGAACTAGTGGCCGATTAGGAATTTTGGACGCTTCAGAATGTCCTCCTACATTTGGAGTTCCACATGAATTAGTCATTGGGATTATTGCAGGTGGTGATAGTGCTATAAGAAAAGCAGTAGAATTCGCTGAAGATTCAATATCGCAAGGATGGGAAGATTTAAAAATACATAAAATTTGCAATAAAGATGTCGTTATAGGTATTGCTGCTTCAGGAACAACCCCATACGTTATTTCTACTTTGGACGCGTGCAATAAACACAATATTATTACAGGTTGCATAACATGTAATTCTAATAGTCCTTTATCATTAACAGCCAAATTTCCTATTGAAGTAATCGTTGGTCCTGAATTTGTTACTGGAAGTTCTCGAATGAAAGCTGGAACTGCCCAAAAATTAGTACTTAACATGATTACAACAACAACTATGATTCAATTAGGCCATATTAAAGGAAATAAAATGGTTGACATGCAATTAAGTAATAATAAACTTGTTGACAGAGGTGTTAGAATGATAATGAATGAATTAGATATTACTCAGGAAGAAGCACAAAAATTATTGACTAAATATGGTAATGTACGTACTTCAATAAAAAGCTATAATAATGAATCATAAAACGGATCGCACAGTACTTCTAAAAGGCGTTAAAATAATGATGGGCGCCTTGTTTTGCACTTTTTTAGGCCCTATTTTAATGAGTATCGCCTTCAATAATCAAGAAAAACCACTTTATATTCCCATATTAATAGTGTCTTTTCTTTTCTGTGGAGCGGCTATTTATTTAATTTTTAGAGGCATTAATACCATTATGAATAGTATGTTTCAAAAGAAATAGTTGAAGCTTATTAATTAATTCGAAATAAAAGATAGTAATTTCGAGGACTATACTACGAGATTAATAAAAATTTACAATCTAATTAAAAAATCCAGCTCATTGAGTTGGATTTTTTTATGCTTTTTAGTTAGTAGAATATAAAAAGCAAAAAACCCTTCATAAATAAATATGAAGGGTTTCCAAAAAAGGCAACGACCTACTCTCCCACAAATGCAGTACCATCGGCGCTAACGGGCTTAACTTCTCTGTTCGGAATGGTAAGAGGTGAGCCCCGTCGCTATAACCACCTTAAGTTTTAGCGTTAAGCTTAAGTCCTAAGACTCTCGCTTGTCAGCATCACGCTTTTAGCGTGATAAATATCTTAACATATTGAAAAAAATGACATGAATATAATAATTGTTGTTGTACTCTTATAAAAAAACAGGCGTACAATAAGCCTATGGGTTATTAGTACTACTCGGCTATGACATTACTGCCTTTACACCTATAGCCTATCAACGTGGTCATCTTCCACGACCCTTTAAAGAAATCTCATCTTGTGGTAGGTTTCGCGCTTATATGCTTTCAGCGCTTATCCTTTCCAAACGTAGCTACTCTGCAGTGCCGCTGGCGCGACAACAGATTCACCAGAGGTTTGTCCAACTCGGTCCTCTCGTACTAGAGTCAGATCCACTCAAATTTCTAACGCCCACAGTAGATAGAGACCGAACTGTCTCACGACGTTCTGAACCCAGCTCGCGTGCCACTTTAATGGGCGAACAGCCCAACCCTTGGGACCTTCTCCAGCCCCAGGATGTGACGAGCCGACATCGAGGTGCCAAACCCCCCCGTCGATATGAGCTCTTGGGGGAGATCAGCCTGTTATCCCCGGCGTACCTTTTATCCTTTGAGCGATGGCCCTTCCATACGGAACCACCGGATCACTATGCTCTTGTTTCCAACCTGATCGACTTGTAGGTCTCTCAGTCAAGCACCCTTATGCCATTGCACTCTACGCACGGTTACCAAGCGTGCTGAGGGTACCTTTAGAAGCCTCCGTTACTCTTTTGGAGGCGACCACCCCAGTCAAACTACCCACCAAGCACTGTCCCCTTTCTCAAGGGTTAGACTCTAGATAAGCAAAGGGTGGTATTTCAACAATGACTCCACAACACCTGGCGATGCCGCTTCAAAGTCTCCCACCTATCCTACACATTACTTATCCAAAACCAATACTAAGCTATAGTAAAGGTGCACGGGGTCTTTTCGTCCCACTGCGGGTAATCGGCATCTTCACCGATACTACAATTTCACCGAGCTCATGGCTGAGACAGTGTCCAGATCGTTGCACCATTCGTGCAGGTCGGAACTTACCCGACAAGGAATTTCGCTACCTTAGGACCGTTATAGTTACGGCCGCCGTTTACTGGGGCTTCATTTAAGACCTTCGAGTTACCTCTAAGCCCTCCACTTAACCTTCCAGCACCGGGCAGGTGTCAGGCCATATACATCATCTTTCAATTTAGCATAGCCCTGTGTTTTTGATAAACAGTCGCCTGGACCTTTTCACTGCGGCCCCACCGAAGTGGGGCGACTCTTCTCCCGAAGTTACGAGTCTATTTTGCCTAATTCCTTAGCCATGAATCTCTCGAGCACCTTAGAATTCTCATCCCAACTACCTGTGTCGGTTTAGGGTACGGGCTGCTTCACTCGCTTTTCTTGGAAGTCGCTACTCTGGATTATCACCTTGGCCGAAGCCTCAGTGTACTATCGCGGTGTTACCACTCGCTTCAACGTACTATTCCGTCAGTACGCACCAAATTTACGCCTCCGTCACTTTTAACGTGAGCAGGTACAGGAATATTAACCTGTTGTCCATCCACTACCCCTTTCGGGTTCGCGTTAGGTCCCGACTAACCCTCAGCTGATTAGCATAGCTGAGGAAACCTTAGTCTTTCGGTGTGCGGGTTTCTCGCCCGCATTATCGTTACTTATGCCTACATTTTCTTTTGTAGCTTCTCCAGCATGACTCACATCACACCTTCGACGACACTACAATGCTCCCCTACCACTTATATTACTATAAATCCATAGCTTCGGTAGTATGTTTATGCCCGATTATTATCCATGCCGAACCGCTCGACTAGTGAGCTGTTACGCACTCTTTAAATGAATGGCTGCTTCCAAGCCAACATCCTAGCTGTCTAAGCAGTTCAACCTCGTTTATTCAACTTAACATACATTTTGGGACCTTAGCTGATGGTCTGGGTTCTTTCCCTTTCGGACATGGACCTTAGCACCCATGCCCTCACTGCTGATCATCATTTTATAGCATTCGGAGTTTGTCAGGAATTGGTAGGCGGTGAAGCCCCCGCATCCAATCAGTAGCTCTACCTCTATAAAACTAAATCAACGCTGCACCTAAATGCATTTCGGGGAGTACGAGCTATTTCCGAGTTTGATTGGCCTTTCACCCCTACCCACAGGTCATCCGAAGACTTTTCAACGTCAACCGGTTCGGTCCTCCACTGTATGTTACTACAGCTTCAACCTGCCCATGGGTAGATCACACGGTTTCGCGTCTA
>JAHEDS010000022.1:22589-33571 GCA_024641135.1 Flavobacteriales bacterium | reverse complement strand
ATGGGACCAGCTGGAGTCACTCTAGTAGTGATTAAAGAAGATATATTAGGAAAAGTATCACGCAAAATCCCTTCTATAATGGATTATAAATTACACATCGCAAATGGCAGTATGTTTAATACACCTCCGGTTTTTGCTGTGTATACTTCAATGCTTACATTAGAATGGATAAAGAATTTAGGAGGCATTTCAAAAATTGAAGAAATGAACGAGATTAAAGCCAGAGTAATGTATTCTGAAATAGATTTAAATCCTCTTTTCAATGGTTTTTCAACAAAAGAAGACCGTTCTCTAATGAATGCTACTTTTACACTAAAAAATGAAAACTTAAAAGAAACTTTTGAAACCATGTTAAAAGAAGCAGGAATAAGCGGATTAAATGGTCATAGAAGTGTTGGTGGCTATAGAGCATCCATGTATAATGCATTACCTTTAGATAGTGTAAAAGCACTTGTAGAAGTAATGAGTGAATTAGAAAGTAAAGCGTAAAATTATTTAGTAGGGTGTTTTTTTAAACCTACTATAAAAAAAATAAATTTAACTCAAAAGTTTAAACTTATAGAATGAAAGTATTAGCTAACGATGGTATATCGAATACAGGAAAAGAAGCTCTTGAAAAAGGAGGTTACGACGTCATTACTACAACCGTTGCACAAGAGCAATTAATAAATTATATTAATGATAAAAAAATTGGTGTTTTATTGGTAAGAAGTGCTACTAAGGTTAGAAAAGACTTGATTGATGCCTGCCCTACTATAAAAATTATTGGCCGAGGTGGTGTTGGAATGGACAATATAGATGTGGATTATGCTAAAAGTAAAGGGATTCATGTTATTAATACACCAGCATCGTCATCACATTCTGTTGCCGAGTTAGTTTTTGCTCACTTTTATGGACTTGCAAGATTTTTGCATAATTCAAACAGGGATATGCCACTTGAAGGTGATGCTAATTTCAATAAATTGAAAAAGGCATATGCTAATGGTGTTGAGCTTAAAGGTAAAACATTGGGCGTTTTAGGTTTTGGACGTATTGGTCAGGCTACTGCCAAAGTTGCATTAGGTGTAGGGATGAGAGTAATTGCTTTTGACCCTTTTATTGACAAAGCTAATTTAGAATTAGATTTTTTTGATGGACAAAAAGTAAACTTTGAAATTAAAACCATTTCTAAAAATGAGGTTTTAAAGCAAGCAGATTTCATCACCTTACATGTTCCAGCACAAAAAGAATATGTAATAGGTAAAGCAGAATTTAAAATGATGAAGGATGGCGTAATTTTAGCAAATGCTGCGCGTGGTGGTGTAGTTGATGAAGTAGCCCTTATAAATGCTATTGAAAGCGGAAAAATTGCAGGCGCTGCTTTAGATGTTTTTGAAAATGAACCAAAACCAGAAATTCAGTTACTTATGAATGCTTCACTTTCGTTAACCCCGCATACTGGAGCTGCCACCAACGAAGCTCAGGACCGAATCGGTACAGAATTAGCAGAACAGATAATAAGTATTCTTGGCTAAAAATAGCCCCATAACATAATAATTAAGCCCTTATATTTAAATGTAAGGGCTTTTTTTTGTAAATTAAGATTATAAAATCATTGTTATGAAAACTGTTTTATATGCTTTATTATTAGTGGCATTTATTGTGAGTTGTAAAACTTCCAAAATTTCAAATTCTACAAACCAAGCTACAAAAAATCATATTTCTAATGATACTATTAGAATTGCTAATGATGAATTAGAATACGAAATTATTATCATTGAACCAGGTTTTGATTCATGGCTTGCAGGTACTGCCCGACCAGAAGGATATTATACACAATCCTATTTAGAAAATAAAAATATTTTTTATGTGACTGAATGGAATCGCAGAGTTTTACAGCCTCAAATTTACAACCCTAACTTATATGAAATGCAAATTGATTATAACCAAGGCATTGATTATGGTTATGAAGTAAACTATAAACTTTATAACTATTTTATATACTTTCAATTAAAATACAAACAGCGATTGGCGGGAGTTATTCCTAGAATTTAATTTAGTTTTCATTATTTTTACAGCTAAATTTAAATAGTGAAAAAATTTAAAGAACATTGGAATATTATAAAAAACTGGCAACTTATTTTTCCTTTTTTGGGTATTCTAGTTTTAATGTATTCATCTTATAGATTAGCAAATGCATTAATTAATAACTCTAATTTTTTATGGGTTGTTCTTTTTGGTGTTATTATTTTTTTTGTGCTTTTAAAATTTACTTTGTTTTTATTTAAAAAACTTGAGAGTAAATGGAACCTAAAATATAAATGGGAATTTATAAGTGTATTCTTAGTATTTGCAGTAACCGGCACTTCATCAATTTTTATTGCAAGACCCATTATAAAATTGGTTGGAATTACTAAAGAAAACTTAAACATCATTGCTTATTGGGTTTTATATCTTATTATTGGGTTTATTTTCTACCAAATATTGCTGATTTTAATTGGTTGGCTATTTGGACAATTTAAGTTTTTCTGGAAATTTGAGAAAAAGATGTTATGCAGATTAGGATTTAAACGCTTTTTAGAATAGTGCATTTTTTAAAGGAACATACCTTTTTTAAGATTTTATCTTTCACATTGGCCTTGGTGATTCTTTTACCAAGTGCTTTAAAAGTGTCCCATGCCTTTAATCATTATAAACATGAAGTTTGTTTTGGTGAAAAAACAACTCACTTACATAAAATAGATCTTGATTGTAAGTTTTATGATTTCAAGATAACAAAGAATTGCATTTTAAGTGAATTCAATTTTAGTGCCTCTGAGCCGACTACAACTCCTTTAAAAATAGTTTCACAATATATTTTTTTAAGTAGTTATCAAAATCTTCATTTCTCACTTCGTGGTCCACCGTCAATAGTTTAGTTTTTAAGAAAAAAAACTTTAAACGATTTTAACAAAAAAATAACTAGAAACTTTTACAACAATTGTTTAACAGCATATCATGATATTGGATATGTCATAATTGTAGTCAAAAAAAACGATTTAAATGAAACAAATAATTACGGTTATGTTGCTGATAGCGACCTCCATTATATATTCACAAAATACTTTAGAAGGCATAGTCCTTGACAATGACACAAAAGAAGGATTGGATTATGTAAATGTCTATTTACCAACTCTTGAAAAAGGAAGTATAACCAAAGAAAACGGTTCTTTTAAAATTACAAACCTGCCTTCTGGTAACTATAAAGTCATATTCTCAATGATAGGTTACGGAACTTTATCTTTAAATGTGACTTTACCATTAAAAGAACCTCTAAATATTGCTCTTGTTACTTCAGCTATTGAGATGGAAGATGTCATCATTTCAACACCATTTCATAAGTTACAAAGTGAAAATGTGATGAAAGTGGAACAAGAGAAAATTAGTGATTTAAAAGCGAATGGTGCTGTTAACTTAGCTGATGGCATTACAAACATTGCAGGTGTTGAAAGTATCACTACGGGATTAAGTATTGGAAAACCTGTGATAAGAGGTTTAAGTTCCAACCGCGTATTAGTTTACACACAAGGTGTAAGACTAGAAAATCAGCAGTTTGGTGATGAGCATGGTTTGGGTCTTAGTGATAATGGTATTGAAAGTGTCGAAGTTATTAAAGGTCCTGCGTCATTGCTTTATGGAAGCGATGCCTTAGGCGGCGTTCTATATTTAAATCCTGAAAAATTTGCACAAGCCAATACCACACAAGGTGATTTTAATTATAATTATTTCAGCAATACTCAGGGATTTAATACGGGTGCTGGAGTAAAGTTGTCTGGTGATGCATTTAAATTTATTTTCAGAGGAAATATAAGCGAACATTCTGATTATAACACCAAAGATTATCGTGTTACCAATACGCGATTTGGAGAACAAGACTTTAAAGCAGGATTGGGCTATCAGGCAACTCAATTTAAAACCGAATTTCGCTATAATGTCAACAATGCTAAACTTGGTATTCCTGAGGGTATTAATGAACAAAACACATTAAAAACACCGCTATTACCCTACCAAAATGTAACTAACCATGTTCTAAGTTCAAAATCGACCTTATTTTTTAACAACTCAAGTTTAGATATTAATTTAGGTTACCTCTATAATGACAGAAAAGAATTTGAAGAACATCATAACCAAGATACAAATCCAGAAGAGGTTCATGAAGAAGATGCATTAGAAGCTGCATTACATATGAAACTTAAAACGGCTAATTATGATTTAAAATATAATTTGCCACAATTAGGAAAAGTTGAGACCATTGCTGGTATTCAGGGAATGAATCAAATAAATACAAATTACGGCGAAGAAACCTTAATACCAGATGCTACTACAAATGATTTTGGAATTTTTGCAACATCTCATATTCATTTTAATAAAGCTGATTTACAATTTGGCGCACGATATGACACCCGGTGGATTGATGTAAACTCTGGGATTTCAAAACACTTCAATAGTTTTAATGGTGCAGCAGGAATAAAAACAGATATTTTTAATAACCTAACAGTGCGATTAAATTTAGCTACGGGTTTTAGAGCTCCTAATTTATCGGAACTTACTTCAGATGGCACCCATGAAGGAACAAATCGTTATGAAATAGGTAATAATCAACTGAAAAGCGAACAAAATTTTCAAACGGATTTGTCGCTGGAATATAAAAATGATCATTTTGAATTTTTTGTTAACGCCTTTTACAATAAAATCAATAGTTATATCTTTTTATCGCCAAATGGCGAGATTATTGACAATAATCCTGTATTTGTATATCTTCAAGACAATGCAAAGCTCTATGGTGGTGAAATAGGGTTTCATTTTCATCCTCATCCATTAGATTGGTTACATTTTGAATCTAGTTTTGAAACTGTAACGGGTAAACAGGATAACGATAGTTTTTTGCCCCTTATACCTGCCAATTCGTTGAGTAATATTCTCAGAGCAGAATTTGACACAAAATCTGTTACAAAAGGTTATGCCTTTATAAAACTACGATCTACATTTAGCCAAAACAATATAAGCTCTTTTGAAACACCTACCAATGCATATAATTTATTAAGCGCTGGTTTTGGTGGAACGATTAAAGTTTTTAAGAAGGACATTACTGTTTCCATTTCGGGAAATAATTTAATGAATACTACCTATATTAATCATTTATCTCGATTAAAAACAGATAACATTTTTAATATGGGAAGAAATTTTAGTTTAGGGTTCTCTTATTACCTTTAAAATTTAACATCCCTTTAAAAATTTTAAAGGGATGTTAAATTACTTTTTTTTGGAAAAAATATATGTATAGAACCACATGAGTGTAAATGTTGGGATGACATCAAAACCTGGTAATGCTTCTTCAACAAAGTTTACAACAGCGGCTATTTTTCCAGGTTTTCCTTTATACAGTCTAGTCATTATCCATGCCGATAGTGGTGCCCAAATTATGTCTACAAACTCACCTATTCCTGGAAAAATATAAGATATCATTCCAATAGCATCAAATAAAATGCTTAACGCGAGCTTTTTATATTTATTCATTTTTCAAAATTTTGCAAGACACTATTAACAAGAAATATACCAGAACTATTTTCCTATAAGTTTTAAAAATTCATTTCGAGTTTCACTTTTTTCAAATTGTCCTCTAAACCCAGAAGTGGTTGTTATAGAATTTTGTTTTTGCACACCTCGCATCATCATACACATATGGGCTGCCTCAATAACAACAGCTACTCCTTGAGGTTTAAGTGTATCATTAATACAGTCCAGTATTTGTTCTGTTAAACGTTCCTGAACCTGAAGTCTTCTTGCAAATACATCAACAATTCTAGGTAGTTTACTTAAGCCAACAATATGTCCATTTGGAATATAGGCAATGTGCGCCTTACCAAAAAACGGCAATATATGATGCTCACATAATGAATATATTTCAATATCCTTTACTATTACCATTTCATTATAGGATTCTTTAAACATGGCACTTTTAAGGATTTCTACTGGATCCTGATGGTAGCCTTGAGTTAAAAACTGCATAGCTTTAGCAGCACGTTCAGGCGTTTTTTGTAATCCATCCCTAGAAACATCTTCTCCCAAATCCAAAATAATATTTTTGTATCTGTCTTTAACATCATCTGTAACTTGGATATTAAATTCTTCATATTTTCTATATGGCATAATTCCTTAATTTTTATTTAATTTATCAGAATACTTTTCTTTCAATTTTTCTATTTTCGGATGTATTATAAATTGGCAATAAGACTGTTCTTTGTTCAAATTATAATAATCTTGATGATAATCCTCGGCCTTATAAAACACATCAAGTTTTGCGATTTCTGTAGTTATGGTGTTTTTGAATATTTTCTCTTCTTCAAGATGGGCTATAAAATAGGTTGCCTCTTTTTTTTGAATATCATTATTATAAAATATAGCCGATCGGTATTGGGTACCAATATCATTACCTTGACGGTTCAGGGTTGTGGGATCATGTGTTGCAAAGAATATATCTAATAATTCTTTGTAACTAATAATATTTTCGTCATAAAAAATCTGAATGGCTTCAGCGTGCCCGGTTCGTCCGGTACAAATTTCTCTATATGCCGGATTTTTAATTTGACCTCCAGTATACCCCGAAACCACTTTTTTAACTCCATTTAACCTATTAAAAACGGCCTCTGTACACCAAAAGCATCCACCAGCAAAAGTGGCTAATTGTAAAGTATCATTCATAGCATTTAAAGTTAAGTAATAATTAGTTTTAAGCACTATTAAAAACTTAATTAAGTATACTTTTTAACTTTAAATTAAGATAAATAAAATCTTTCAAAACTATTTTTGTATTGATATAAAATATATTAACAAATATTGATTTTTATTAGGCCCAAATCAGTATTAAAATTATAGTTAATGCGACTTTTTCTTTTCTTATTCTTAATGATAAATTGCACCTTTTTAGGCTATTCACAAGAAAAAAAGACATATCATATAAATAGAACACCAATACCACCAAAAATAGACGGTATTTTGGATGAATCTATCTGGAAAACTTCTGAAGTAGCAAAAGATTTCACACAGTTTAAGCCCGACATGGGTTTGAAAGACACTATTGGAATTAAAACTTCAGTAAAAGTCACTTATGATGATGATGCCATTTACTTTGCAGCTTACTTACACGATGATCCCTCAAAAATAATGCGTCAGTTAACAACAAGAGACGATTTTGGTCAGAGTGATTATTTTATGATTGTTATAAATCCGAATAATGACGCACAAAACGACACAGAATTCATTGTTTTCAGTTCAGGTACTCAGGCTGATGCCATTGCCAATCCAAGTATAGAAGAAGATTTTGGATGGAATGCAGTTTGGGAAAGTAAAGTAAACATGGTTTCAAATGGTTGGATTGTCGAAGTGAAAATCCCTTACAGAGCCTTGAGGTTTTCAAATGAAGATATCCAAACTTGGGGTATTCAGTTCCACAGATTCTTTAGACGTAATAAATCTCAATACACCTGGAATCCAATTGATGCCACAAAGGGAAATATGGGTCTGTATCATGGAGAACTTAAATATCTAGAAAATCTTAAACCCCCAATAAGATTGAGCTTTTACCCTTTTACTTCAGCATTAATCAATAATTATGACGGTATTACCGAGACAGATTTAAATTTTGGATTAGATGTTAAATACGGGATTACAGAAAACTTTACCCTTGATGCTACTTTAGTACCAGATTTTAGTCAAGCTGGTTTTGATAATTTAGAATTAAATTTGGGGCCTTTTGAGCAAACTTTTTCAGAACAGCGTCAATTCTTCACAGAGGGTGTCGATCTATTTAATAAAGGAGAGTTATTTTTTTCAAGACGAATTGGTAACAGTCCAACAGGTGAGGTTGTTTTAAATGATGATGAAGAAATACTAAATTATCCAAATACTGTTAAAGTATTAAATGCTTTAAAAATATCAGGAAGAACAAAAAATGGATTAGGAATTGGTGTTTTTAATGCCATTACCGAAAAAACCTTTGCAACAATTAGAGATACTATTTCCGATGTGATTAGAGACACTCTGGTTGAACCCATTTCTAATTATAACGTTTTGGTTATAGACCAGCAGTTTAATAAAAACTCATCCATAAGTTTAGTTAATACTAATGTTACCAGAGATGGTTCATTTAGAGACGCCAATGTTACTGGGTTAATATTTAATATTTCAAATAAGAGAAATACATATAACATTTATGGCGAAGGAAAAAGGAGTCAACTCAATTTAATAGATGGGAATTCTACTGGCTATAGTTCTTTTTTTAAGGCTGGAAAAACATATGGCAAATTTAGATATAGTTTTGATCATAGCTTTGCTGATACTAATTATGATATCAATGATTTAGGGTTACTATACCGAAACAATTTTAATAATTTTGGAGGCAATGCATCCTACCAAATTTTTGAACCCACAAAACACTTAAACAGATTTAACATTGACACCTATATAAATTATAACAGACTAGCTAACCCAAATGTTTATACAGGAAATAGTTTTGGCTTAAATTTTCATGCAGAGACAAAATCACTAGTATTCATTAGAGGAGAAATTAATTATGAATTAGGAAAACAATACGATTATTTTGAACCTAGAACGGAAGGTCGTTTTTTCATTTATGAAAACAAATTATCCCCTGAAATTATGATTTCAACAAATTATAATAAAACATTTGCAATTGATGGAAGATTTGGTGGAACTACGTTTTTTGAAAAAGGTCGGGATACCGATGAATTTAATATATTTTTAAGACCTAGAGTACGATTTAATGATAAATTTTTAATGATTTATTCTATTAGCTATAACAAAGAATTTAATGGCAGAGGTTATGTTACAACTATTGATGATGACATCATTTTTGGCGAACGCAATAGAAAAACATTAGTAAATACCATCAGAGCAAATTACACTTTTAATTCATTTCATGGACTGTCTCTTACCTTCCGAAATTATTGGTCGACAGTCAATTATAAAGAAGATTTGTTTCTATTAGAAGAAAATGGCCAATTAAATCAAAACTCAGGTTACCAAATAGATGGCTTAGAAAATGACCCTAACATAAACTATAATACATGGAATTTAGACTTAAATTATTCATGGCAATTTGCCCCAGGAAGTTTTTTAACCGCCTTATACAGAAATCAATTATTTAATTACAATAACTTATCAACCGATTCCTATGGAAGTAGTTTAAGTACTTTATTTAGTCAGCCTATTCAAAATACCTTTTCAATAAGGATTCAATATTTCATTGATTATGCTAGTCTAAAAAATGCATTTAAGAAGAAAAGTGCTTCTTAATTGTACATAACCCATTAAAGTATTAAATTCACAGCTAATATTTTTAATTTATGATTCAAACCAAAAATATTCATAAATTTTACAATGATTTACATGTTTTAAAAGGTGTCAATCTACATGTAAAAAAAAGTGAGATAATTTCAATTGTTGGTGCCTCAGGTGCTGGTAAAACAACTCTTTTACAAATTTTAGGGACTCTAGACAAAGCTTCAAATAAAGAAAATTTTGAACTGGTTATAAATGACATAAATATAAATTCTCTAAACGAAAGAGGGTTAGCCAAATTTAGAAATGAACATATAGGTTTTATTTTTCAATTTCATCAACTTCTGCCTGAGTTTACCGCTTTAGAAAATGTTTGTATACCTGCATTTATTAAAGGCACTAAAAAATCTGATGCAGAGAAAAGAGCAACAGAATTATTGGACTTTTTAGGATTGTCTCATCGATATCATCACAAACCCAACGAATTATCTGGAGGTGAACAACAACGTGTTGCCGTTGCCAGAGCTCTTATAAATAATCCAGATTTAATTTTTGCTGATGAACCTTCTGGTAATTTAGACAGTGAATCTGCCGAAAATTTACACAGTCTATTTTTTAAATTGCGAGATGAATTTGGACAAACATTTGTAATTGTTACTCATAACGAAGAACTTGCCAATTTAGCAGATAGAAAATTGGTGATGGTAGACGGTAAAATAACTAATAACTTTTAGTTTTTTTAAATAATTAAAGGGGGTAATTAATTCTCAATCATCTTGAATTAATTACTCCCTTTAAAAATAAATATTATTCCTATTCCAACTATTAATTAAATGGATATGAAACACCCATAATAGTAATTGTTGAATTAGTAAAGTTTAATACTATATCTTTAATTGTTCCAACATCAATATTTAAAATACCAGCTGTTATATTTCTTGGTAATAACACAAAATGTAAAGGCTCTACTGTAGTCATTGAATAGTCAATGCCTTTAGAACTTGTCCCTGATTGTGTGCCATCAAGAAGATATTCATCATCCCAAATATTTAACTTAGTAGCTGATCCTGCAACCCACGTTCTAGTAGAACTTTCGTTGTAATTGATGGTATCACCTGTATTAGAAGTTATTTTACCATTTTCTATAATAACACTGTATTCTAAATTATTATCTTGATTATTTCCTAAATTTTTCACATAATGTGTTCCTTCAACTTTATAATCATTATGATAAAAATTATTAAATGTTGCGGTATGTTCACTTCCAGGAACTGCATACCAATTAGTTGAAACAACAGTAACAATACCTTTGCGTGTTATACCGTCTTTACACAATATACCGGTTTGGTAATTGATTGTGATGGTCTTAGGGAAAGTTGTAAAATCTAATGGTTCAACTGTAATAATTGGGCCTTGAGATTTTTCATTAGTCGATTTTCCAGAATTCATGCTTTCAGCATTCATTATGGCATCCGCTTCGTTATTACCTATATCCTGAAAAATTTGATTTACTAAAACATACTCCTTTAAGGTTTCAATGGCAGCTGTAGAATCTACATCTGATTTTAATTCATCGTTTTGACAACTCATGAATAGAATTGCAAGAATTGGGGCTACAATCTTTCTCATAAAATAATTATTTATTAAAAATTAACTTGTTAATT
>JAHEDS010000022.1:0-22489 GCA_024641135.1 Flavobacteriales bacterium | reverse complement strand
CTCCCATTTGTACATCGAACTTTTAACGGAGATGATTTCATTCAGTTTATAAAATCAATCAATCATATTTATAAAGAACATATTGGATTAGAAGGGGTATTTTCAAAGAATACTGAAAATAATTCCTTACAAGGCTCCATTTCGAAATTCAAATCTATCTTTTTTGAACAAGCACATTTAGTCCGAACAGAAAAACATATCAGTGATCCTTTAAAAAATTCGGCAGCAAAACGTATCAATATGTATTTAAGATGGATGATTAGAAACGATAATGCTGGAGTAGATTTTGGTATTTGGAAAAACCTCTCTCCCAGCCAACTGTCCTGCCCATTAGATGTGCATTCCGGAAATGTTGCTCGAAAGTTAGGATTGTTAACTCGCAAACAAAACGATGCCAAAGCGTTGTTGGAATTGGATAAAGCACTACGGAGATTAGACCCAAAAGATCCAGTAAAATATGATTTTGCACTTTTTGGATTAGGTGTTTTTGAAGGGTTTTAAACCAAGATTTTATTATATTTAAAAAATTATTTCTAAAAAATAAAATATGAATAAGTTTCTTTCTGCGATATTAATCATTTCTAGCCTTTCAGCTTTTACACAAAATGTAAAACTCCCTACTGATACCATAGTAGTTACAAAACACAATACTACTGTAAAAGGCGTTAGTTTTCCCTATACAGCAACTACTGGCACACAACCTGTATGGGACGAAAAAGGAGAGCCCATAGCTAGTTTGTTTTATACGTATTATACAAGAGATGATGTTAAAAACAGAGCAAACAGACCTCTTATTATTTCCTTTAATGGTGGGCCTGGTTCAGCTTCTGTTTGGATGCATATAGCTTATACTGGACCACGTATATTGAATATTGATGATGAAGGTTATCCTGTACAGCCTTACGGTTTTAAAAGCAATCCCTACTCCATCATAGATATGGCAGACATTGTTTTTGTTAATCCTGTGAATACCGGATATTCCAGAATGATTCCAAACAAAGAAGGTAAATTGCCAGAAAAAAGCACTTTTTTTGGGATTAATGCCGATATTAAATATTTGGCTGGATGGATTAATACATTTATCTCAAGAAATAATAGATGGGAATCCCCAAAATATATCATTGGCGAAAGTTATGGAGGCACTCGCGTTATGGGATTGGCTTATGAACTTCAAAATAGTCAATGGATGTATTTAAATGGAGTTATAATGGTTTCTCCAGCAGATTATAATGCTTATAATTCTGGACAACCTGAATATTCGGCACTTGACTTACCCTATAAAGCCGCCACTGCCTGGTACCATAAAATGTTACCTGATGCTTTACAAAATAAAGATTTAACCGATATGTTACCTGAAGTTGAAGCCTTTGCTATTAATACGTTAATGCCTGCGTTAGCGAAAGGAGGTTTTATTTCTGATGCTGAACGAAATAGTGTTGCTGAGAAAATGGCTTACTATACTGGGTTAAGTAAAAAAGTTATTTTGCAACATAATTTAGATGTACCTAACCAATTTTTCTGGAAAGAATTATTACGTGATAAAACAGGGCAAACTATTGGACGTTTAGATTCGCGTTATTTAGGAATTGACAAAATAGAAGCTGGAGATAGTCCTGATTATAGTCCTGAGTTAACTTCATGGCTGCATTCCTTTACACCAGCGATTAATGATTATATAAAAAAAGAGCTAAAATTTGATACAGACATTAAATATAATATGTTTGGTCCAGTTCGTCCTTGGGATAATGAAAATAACAATGTTCGCGATGATTTAAGAAAAGCTATGGCCACAAATCCTTATTTGCATGTTTTAGATCAATCTGGTTATTATGATGGTGCTTGTACTTATTTTACAGCAAAATACACGCTGTCTCAAATTGACCCTAGTGGTAAAATGAAAGAACGTTTTAGCTTTAAAGGCTACAGAAGTGGTCATATGATGTACTTAAGACATGAAGACCTTATATCAGCTAATGAGGACATAAGAGAATTCATTGTTAACTCATCCTCTAATGGAAAGCCTGCCAAATATTAAATAAAAAAAAGCCTAACAAAATAGTTAGGCTTTTTTTATCGCTTTATTTTTTTTCTAACCTTTTAACCAGGCCTCTCGCAATTTAATTTGCTCTTGAGTCGCATCTTGTTTTGATGCTAGTCCTTCTCCATTGGTATAAGATTGAGTCGTTTTAGTTTTTATTAAAATTTCTTGACCGTTTCTATCTAATTTCATTTCAATATCTTTACCTGGTTTCCACATAAAAACGTCTTGAAATATATTATTTGCACTTTGTAACGTTACCGCTACCCCATCAACTTCTTTAATCACATCATTAGGTTGTACTCCTTGTTCTGCCCAAAAACTATTTTCCAATACTAAATCATTAAAAAATACGGTTCCTTTTTGTCCATCTCCACCAACTATTAATTCACTTCCATTTAAAATATAGCTTGTTTCAACTCTACTTTCTGTAATTTCCAATCCAACCTTATTAAAAAATTCATTGTAATTTATAGGCGTTTTTCCAATAACATGAGAATCGAAAAATGTTCTTAATGATGGAAACGTCATTGCCACTATTTCATCTATTAACTTATCATCTTGAAATGGTTTATCCTTACCATATTTATTAGATAATTCTTTCATAAGTAATAAAATACCTCGCTGACCATTACTTTCCTCTCTCATTAAAATATCGACACACATACCTATTAGAGCACCCTTTTGATACACGTTATAATATTGATTTGCATAAGGATCGTCCAGTACATTTTCGCTCATTTCAGTAAAGCTCATACTATCATCCATTTGTAATGACATTTGAATTTTAGAAATGACTTTGCTATAAAATTCATCTTCAGAAATTAATGCTTGATTAACTTGAAACAAGTTCGCAAAATATTCGGTGACACCTTCGTACATCCATAAATGTTTTGAAAATGTTGGTTTATTATAATCGAAATAATGAACATCTTCAGAATGAACCGATAACGGTGATACTATATGAAAAAACTCATGAGAAACCGTTTCAATTAAACTTTCTTCTAAAGCATCCTTAGGCATGTCTTCAGGCATCACCACTACAGTCGAAGTATGATGCTCTAAAGCTCCAAAACCTTTAGGAGAATCTTCGTCACCCTTAGATAGATATAAGAAAATATCGTATCGAGGTGTACTATTAATATCTCCTAAAAAAGCCTTTTGACCTTGCATCATTTTGAAAATAGCATCTTTTAAAGTGGTCGCCGAATGCTGTTTATTTGGAGAATAAACACTTAATACAATTTTAATATCACCTACCTGAAATTCTTCTACACTAAACTTTCCATACATCATTGGATTATCTGTAATATCAAAGTATCTAGAAGCCAAATAAGTAGTTGTAATAGTTTTTCCATCTGCGCTAGTTATTGACCCTGCATTTGGTAATGCTGAGGAGCGAATAAAGTCTGCAGGTGCAGTCACTTCTAATTTATATTGATTATTTTTTAAAGTATCAAAATATCCAATAAAACCATGAAGGTTCAATACATAATCATCTGGTTCTATATTTGTTCCTGCTGGAGAAAAAGGCGTGTCTCCACCAAGACCACCAGTCACTTCAACATCAAAAGTATCGTTTACATTGTATTTTATATAATCAAGGCTAATCGCATTTAAAATTACCCAAGTATTTTTGTCTATTTTATTATAACTTAATTCATTCCCCTTATAATCATAGGCCTTAAAATCGTCTATATATTTTCCAAAATCACTAACTGAATAGGTTCCCTGGACTACCCTTGGCAAACGATAGGTAACTGTTTCTGTCGTAAACCTTCCTGGATTAATAGTTACAGGGACTTTATCTTGAAGCACATTAGTTAAATTTATTTGTGTGTCGATGGACACATTTACAGCCAAATCATTATTGGTGTTTTTGGTTGAACCACAACTGGCAAGTAGAACTATTGCACTAAAAACAGTTATTAATCTAAATTTCATTTTATAGTTTTTATAATGGTATATAAGTTCAAAAATAAAATTATGTTCCTGTATTCGCTCATAATTTTATGTTAATAGTTTAAATATTTCAACAAAGAAAAACGTTTGATTATTTTTTCTGTCATTTAGTTTTCTAGATACCAAAAAAAATGAAAAAAAATATGTAGGTTTGAAAAATCTAAAAAGAAATGCAGTTTAAATACCCAGAACTTCTTTACGCTTTATTTTTACTGCTAATTCCAATTATTGTTCATTTATTTCAATTTAGAAAATTTCAAAAGGAAGCCTTTACAAATGTCGCTTTTTTGAAAGAAGTCTCTATTCAAACACGAAAAAGTTCACAATTAAAAAAATGGCTCACATTACTCACTAGATTATTATTACTGGCTGCCATTATTTTAGCATTTGCGCAACCCTTTACATCAAAAAGTGATACGGAAAACACGGAGGTTGAAACTGTTATTTATATAGATAATTCTTTTAGTATGCAAGCAAAAGGCAGTCAAGGAGAATTATTAAAACGAGCTGTTCAGGACGTTATTAGTAATGTGGATGAAGACGAAAATATTTCATTAATAACAAATGAATTTACGTATAAAAACACCACCAAAAAGGCCATCAAAAATGATTTATTAACTCTTAATTATTCGTCAAAATATTTATCGTATGATGCGGTTTTACTAAAGGCTAAAAAACTTTTTAATACTGAATCTAATTTAAAAAATATCGTACTTATTTCGGATTTTCAACAACAACTAACCGATTTCGATTCTGACAACGATTCTATATTTAAAATTCATGCTATCCAACTTAAACCGGCAAATATTAATAATGTTTCTATCGATTCTGCTTATATCACAAATTCTTCAAATAATACTTTGGAATTAAAAGTAGTTTTAAAAAACTCCGGCGAAAAAATTACAAATTTACCTGTTTCATTATTTAACAATAATCGGTTAATTGCAAAAACATCGATAAGTTTTAATAAAGAAACCGAAGTTAACTTTCCACTTCCTGAGAATGAAATAATAAATGGCAAAATTACTATTGAAGATGCTCATCTTCAATTTGATAATATCTTATTTTTTAATCTTAATAAAACACCAAAAATAAAGGTTTTAACAATAAATAACGCCGACGATTCCTTTTTAAAACGCATCTATACCGAGAAAGAATTTGATTATAGTTCAACTGCTTTATCCAATTTAGATTATAATATTTTAAGTGAACAAAATTTAATTATTTTAAATGAACTAGAGTCTATTCCAAATAGCCTGACTAGCATTTTAAATTTATTTGTAGAACAAAATGGAAATTTATTAATTATTCCTTCACAAGACCTTGATTTAGATTCGTATAATTCATTTTTAAAAGATTATGATATTTCTTTCAAGCCAAAATTGGCCAGTGAAAAACAGATAACAACTATTAATTATGAACATCCATTATACTCAAACGGCGTTTTTGAGAAAAAAGTTACCAATTTTCAATACCCAAAGGTGAATAGCTTTTATAATATCACAAAAGAATCAAACTCTTCAATCCTTCAATTTGAAGACAAAAAGCCTTTTTTGATTGAAAATAATAATGCCTATATATTTACGGCATCATTAAACAGTATAAATTCAAACTTTATTAATTCGCCACTTATCGTCCCTACACTTTATAATATTGCCAAATTTAGTTTTAAGATTCCTGAATTATATTTCAATATAGGAAATAAAAACACTTTTAGCCTTGCTGTAAATTTACATCAGGACGATATCTTATCACTTATACATCAAGATATTATTTTAATACCTAAACAACAGTATTATAATAATAAAGTGACAATAACCACGAATGAAGAGCCTTCTGTTTCAAATATTTATACTGTGACTGATAAAGCCGACAGTATTCAAAATGTAAGTTATAATTATAGCAGGAAAGAAAGTGATTTAATTTATCAGGACCTCACAACATTAAAAAATATAACCTTAAGTAATTCGGTAATTGATGCTTTCGACACCATAAAAAGTGAAACAAAAGTTAATGAGCTATGGAAATGGTTTATTATTTTTGCGTTGGCGTTCTTAATTATTGAAATGCTCATATTAAAATATTTTAAATGAACATACTTATAAAATCTGCTAAAATAATAGATTCTAAAAGTGAATTTCATAACACTACACAAGATCTATTGATTGAAAAAGGAATCATTTCTCAAATAGGTCAGAATTTAAAAAACCCTAAAAAATATCAAGAAATCGCACTTGAAAACCTGCATATTTCGCAAGGTTGGTTTGACAGTAGTGTTTGTTTTGGTGAACCAGGTTTTGAAGATCGGGAAACCATTAAAAATGGCCTTAAAACTGCAGCTGCTTCTGGTTTTACCGTTGTGGCAATGAACTCCAATACAAACCCTGTTATTGATTGTAATGCCGATGTCACTTTTATTGCCTCAAAAGGAGATCAAAACGTGGTTAGACTTTTACCTATTGGTGCATTAACAAAAGATGGAGATGGTGTAAATCTGGCTGAATTATTTGATATGAAAAGTGCAGGAGCTGCTGCTTTTTACGATTATAAAAAGCCCGTTAAAAATCCTAATTTAATGAAATTGGCACTTCAATATACTAGTAATTTTGATGGATTAGTGTGTTCTTTTCCTCAAGATAATAATATTGCAGGATTAGGAGTTATGAATGAAAATATAACAAGCACGTCATTAGGTTTAAAGGGAAACCCCAATCTATCTGAAGATTTACAAGTTTCACGTGATTTATTTTTGTTGGAATACACAAACGGGAAACTTCATATTCCTACAATTTCTACAGCCGGTTCAGTTGCTTTGATAAGAGAAGCAAAAAAGAAAAAGTTAAACATAACCTGTAGCGTCGCCATTCATAATTTATTTTTCACAGATGAGGTTTTAACAGATTTTAATACTGCTTATAAAGTTTTACCCCCCTTACGCACAAAACATGATGTTGAGGCATTAATGGAAGGCTTAAAAGATGGTACTATTGATATGATAACATCAGATCATAATCCTGTTGATATTGAACATAAAAAAATTGAATTTGACCATGCAGAATATGGAACGATAGGTTTAGAAAGTGCTTTTGGTGCTTTACAAACCATTTTCACATTGAAAAAAACAGTGGACCTTTTAACTAAAGGAAAAACCAGATTTGGAATAGACCCAAAACCTATAAATATTGGAAATAAAATAGATATAACACTATTTAATCCTGATACAAAATATACCTTTTCAAAAAGCGATATCCTATCTAAATCAAAAAATGCTATTTTTGAAAACCAAAATTTAAAAGGAAAGGTCTATGGAATCATTTCAAATGATCAAATTTCGCTAAACTAATTATTATGGAAAATCAAGACATTTCAGAAGGAAAAAATAATGCAATAATAAGTTACTTAACAATTTTTGGAACCATTATCGCATTCTTTTTAAATAATGATAAAAAAAATGAATTTGCTGCATTTCACATTAGACAGGCTTTAGGTTTATGGCTTACATTTTTTGTGTTAGGATATGTCATAAGTGCTTTTGATAGCTGGTTAATTACTTTTTGCTTTTGGATGTTTTTTGGTGTACTTTTTATTTATGGATTTATAAATGCAGTCGCTGGGAAACCACAATCGGTGCCTTTAATTGGGGATTTTTTTCAAAAACTATTTGCTAATATTGGGAAATAAATGAATAATAATTCTCTGGCATTACATCATTTAGTTAGGCCATCATCTTTAAAACAAAACGCACCATTACTAATTATGCTTCATGGTTATGGCAGTGACGAAAACGATTTGTTTTCATTCGCTAGTGAATTACCAGATGAACTATTTATTGTTTCGGCACGCGCACCGTATACAATGCAACCCTATGGAAATGCATGGTATGCTATTAATTTTGATGCGGTTCAAGGAAAATGGAGTGATAATGAGCAAGCAAAAGAATCAAGAGATCTTATTTCCAAATTTATTGATGAAGCTATCAATTTCTACCCAGTAAATAAAAATAATGTGACTCTTTTGGGTTTTAGTCAAGGCACTATTCTAAGTTACGCCGTTGCTTTAACGTATCCAGAAAAAGTAAAAAACATTATAGCCTTAAGTGGATATATTAACAAAGATATTTTACCTATAACCATTACTGATAAAAACTATTCAAATTTAGATTTTTATTGTTCTCATGGCAGTGTAGATCAGGTTATTCCAGTAGATTGGGCCAGAAATACACCTCCTTTTTTAAGTAAACTGAATATTAAACATCAATATTCTGAATTTCCTGTTGGCCATGGTGTAGCACCTCAAAATTTTTATGAATTTAGAGATTGGCTATTAAAACGGATTTAAAAAAATCTAACTAACTGTCTACTTACAATATTCAAAGTTTAGATGAAGTTTTCTGTTTGAGTTTGTAAGAAAAAAATAACTTGGTTTAAATTTTGAAACTAACTATTAAAAAAATATTATCGCATTATATGAAATATGCTTTTCTTTTTAAGGGTAACGCCTAACACTTTTCCAAAAAGTACATATTATATTTTTAATTTTTTTAAGATGATTAAACTAAAATAAATTTCACTATGATGACATATATTTTATTTGTAATTGGTTTTTTTGTGCTTATCAAAGGTGCGGATCTATTAGTTGATGGTTCGTCGTCAATTGCAAAAAAACTTAAAATTTCTAATATTGTTATTGGGCTTACGATTGTAGCATTTGGAACTTCAGCTCCAGAATTTATTGTAAATATTTTTGCTAGTGCAAATGGTAATACAGAGATTGCAATTGGTAATATATTGGGAAGTAATATTGCAAATATTCTTTTAATTCTTGGAATATCTGCAATCATTTATCCATTGGTTACAAAAAATAATACTGTGTGGAAGGAAATTCCTCTTAACCTTCTAGCAGCTATATTGCTCGGAATTCTAGTAAATGACGTGCGTATCGAAGGTGGCACTTTTTCTGGACTTTCAAGAATAGATGGATTTGTCCTTTTAGCATTTTTCATCATCTTTTTATATTACACATTTGGAATATCAAAGGTAACTGGAGAAATATCTGATGAACCGAATATTAAGCAACTTAGTAATCTTAAATCTTTACTATATATTGTCGGTGGTCTTTTAGGACTTGTAATGGGTGGCAAATGGATTGTTGATGGGGCAGTAAAAATAGCCGAACTCTTTAATGTGAACCAATCATTGATTGGACTAACTATAGTCGCTATAGGTACTTCATTGCCGGAATTAGCAACATCAGCAATTGCTGCTTATAAAAAGCAAACAGATATTGCAATTGGTAATGTTGTTGGCTCAAATATCTTTAACATTTTTTGGATATTGGGCTTTAGTGCACTTATTCGACCGCTACCATTCAGTAAAACTTCAGATTTTGATATTATAATGACTATTCTAGCAAGTGCCATCCTATTTATAATTATGTTCATTGGAAAAAAACACACTATTGAAAAATGGCAAGGAATAATAATGATTTTACTCTATATAGCTTACATAGTATTTTTAATCATTAATAAATAACCAGTTTATTGATTTTGAACATTAACCCCAACCGCTCTGTTCCAACCCCAAGAAAAAAAACACAACTTCCTCATTTCAGATAAAATGTGATTTAAAGAAAATTTAAGGGCTTCAGAAAGGAAAAAATCTAAAAAAAATAAAATATTTTATAAAATAAGCGAGGCGCTCTATTTTAATAAACATTAATACAAGTCGAAATTCAGCGTGAATAAGTCATTTCGCTAGTTTGATTATTTTAAATACTTAATCAAAAATGCAATGACAACACTGAAGGTAAGTCCTAGGAGATTTTCACGAAATGAAACGAACAAAAAACCGTTAAACGAAATTTAGAATCTTACTTCTCCTATAATAAGGCACAAAAAAACCAGCTGATAGCTGGTTTTTTAAATTCAATATTTTTTTAATATTAGCTGTTAATTACTAATCTAAATCCTTCACCATGTATGTTAAGTATTTCTACTTTTTCATCTAATTTAAGATACTTACGTAATTTTGCTATATACACATCCATACTTCGTGAAGTAAAGTAGTTATCGTCTCGCCATATTTTTGTTAATGCTAACTGTCTCGGCATTAAATCATTTTCATGTAAAGCCAATAAACGTAACAATTCATTTTCTTTTGGCGATAATTTTACAGGGTCTCCACCTTTATGACGCAGGAAACGTAATTTAGAATTCAAATCAAATTCACCTATTTTAAATTCAAATTGCTTACTATCTGAAATTGTTTCTGTAGCTTTCCGTTGCATGATTGCTTTTATTTTCATTAGCAACACTTCGCTATCAAACGGTTTATTTAAATAATCGTCCGCACCTACTTTATATCCCTTTAAAACATCTTCTTTCATTGTTTTAGCGGTTAAAAAAACAATAGGCACTTCTTTATTTTTTTCACGTATTTCTTTTGCTAAGGTAAATCCATCTTTATATGGCATCATAACATCTAAAATGCATAAATCGAAATCATCCTTTTTGAATTTTTCAAAACCTTCCATACCATTTTTAGCATGAACAACATCGTAATCATTCATCATCAAATAATCTTTTAGAACCGTTCCAAAATTAGGATCGTCTTCTACTAATAAAATTTTCTTGTTCTGTTCTTCCATAATTATGTTATTAGAGGAAGTTTTATGGTAAATGTACTTCCTTTGTCCTTTTCACTTTCTACCTTTATATGACCTTGATGGTCCTCTACAATTTGTTTAACATACGCAAGTCCAAGACCATGACCTTTTACGTTATGTATATTTCCAGTGTGCTCTCTATAAAACTTTTCGAACACACGCTTTTGAGCGGCTTTACTCATTCCACTTCCGTGGTCTTTTATTTTTAATAAAATGTTTGTTCCAACATTTTCAGTATACACTTCAATTTCAGGTGATTCAGGAGAATACTTAATAGCATTATCCAATATATTTACTAAAACGTTTGTAAAATGCGTTTCATTAGCTAAAATAGAACATTTATTGGCATCAAGAAACGTTTTTATATAACCCTTTCTATCTTCTACAATCAGCTCTACATGCGTTAAAGCATCTAATATTAAGTCGTGCAACTTAACTCTATCCTTACTTATATTAAGCTCGTTTTTTTCAAGTTTAGATATTCTTAACACGTTTTCAACTTGTGCATGCATCCTTTTATTCTCTTCCTTAATCATATTAAGATAACGAATAACCTTATCCTTATCGTCAATAATCTTTGGGTTTTTTATGGCATCTAGTGCCAAATTTATCGTTGCTATAGGCGTTTTGAACTCATGTGTCATGTTATTAATAAAATCGGTCTTTATTTGAGAGATTTTACGTTGTTTAACTAATTGATACAAAGCGCTTGAATAAGCAATTATAATAATGGATGTAAAAATTACTGATAACAATATCATGCCTATAATAGTTGACAGGATAAATTTATTATCATCTGGAAAATTCACTAATAACTTATAATTACTTTGATTGTTTTCATCATAAAAAATAGGAACACTATAAGTTGATTCCGCATTTTTTTCAAAGTTATCACTTCGCACCTTAGTTGCTAAATCGTTACTGTAAATTGCAAACTCAAAATTTATATTTATATTATCTTCTTTAAGTTTCTTTGTCAGCAAGTTGGATATTTGCTCTTTAGTTACACGTTGATATACCGGAATGGTTCTTGAATATGCTCTAAAATTTTTCTCGAAAAAATTTCTTTCGGCAGGAAGTAAGCGTCCGCTATTAATGATATTTACTATAGGAGATTTACCTAAATCTTTTTCAGAAATATCTTCATTTTTATAAACCTCAAGATTTGAGCTACCTATAATGCTTTTGATATTAATACTATCTAAACCAATGTCAAAGAGCGACGAAGATAATTTATAGTTCTCTTCTAAAACTCCACTTTTATAAATAAGCGTTTCTTTCGTATTATTATTCTGTTGGTAAATAAACAATTGAGATACCGAAACAGAATCTACTTTATTATCACGTATTAATTTTTGATACTTTTCAAAATAAGTATCTAACTCCCTATCTTCAATTGCATTGGATACATAACTCAAGTCTTTTTTTACATTGAATGTAAATCGTTCCTTTTCGTTTTTTACAGAATCCTTTATGTAATAGGCCTGAACAAATATGATTCCTATAAGAGACATACTCATTAACAGAACCAATAGTACAAAAACTCTCTTGCTCATTGTTCAAAATTAACATTTTAACATTTAGTGCTCTTATGATTTAACCTTACATTAACAAAAATGTTAAAATTTAAGATTTATTAAAGATTATCTGTTATTTGTTGATGGATTTTGGCAACCTGTTGTCTCGTGTTTTCTAGTTCAGAATTGACAATTACATATTGAGATCGCTTTACCTTTTCTACATCACTCCATTGGTTATTCATAATGGCCTCAATTTTTTCTACAGTCATATGCTCTCTGCTCAATAAACGCTTTATTTTTAATTCTTTTGGAGCGGTTACTATAATTATTAAATCGCATTGTTTGTATCCATCATTTTCAAATAATATGGCTGCTTCTTTAATAACATAAGGCGCATGTTGCTTTAATACCCATTTTTTAAAATGATTAGCTACGACTGGATGAATAATGGCATTCATTTTTGTCAAAAAGAGTTTATCCCTAAAAATAGTATCTGAGATAAAAGACTTATTTAATTTGCCATTAATAAAAGCCTTAGTTCCAAATAATTCTATAAGTTTTCTTTTAATAATTTTTGAGGAAGTCATTAACTTTTTAGCCTCTTCATCTGCTATATATATTGGAATGCCAAGCGCATTAAACATATTCGCCACGGTAGTTTTACCACTTCCAATTCCACCTGTAAGTCCAACTATTTTCATTCTGTAATTATAAATTCAATATGTTGTTGGTTAATTTTAGCACTTTTAACTTTTTGAGTTATCCTTGCTAATTCAGGCAGTAAAAATGTCTGATTATTACTCAATTTATTATAATCACAAACCACTTCAAAGTCCTTTGCCAAAATCTCATTAAACTTATTTAGGCTCGTATAGTAAATAACATTTATGGATTTAGGAAAATATTTTATATTTAAACCATTTGGAATATTAATTAGAGAAATTGGAACTTTCACATTTCCTTCTGTAAATTTTTCAACTTTAGCTGTAAGTTTTACTTCATCCGACGAAAAAATTAAATCTTTATTGTTTTTCGGTAGTTTTAATTTTACTGTTTTATCAATATCTGATTTTATATTTTCTAAAACGACTTTTTCTGTTTGAATACTGTTAATCTTTTCTACATTTACATTTGGACCAACAACCTGAATAGAATCCGGAAATACTTTATAAGAATCGAATGAGTCGTATCCAGGCGTATAGCTAATATTTGCCTTCACTACAATGGGTACCTTTTTAATCAAATTCACATCAAATTTAAAATAAAGAATATCTGGAGACACCTCTAGAAGTTCTACCTGGTTTCCAAATTCCGTTTCTTTATTTAAAAATATTTTGGATTTATTGAAAACAAATAAGGAGTCTGTTTTTACAACATCTTTTTTAAAATCTACAGTTATTTCAGGATTTGAAAAATAATATTTAAGCCAATTAAAACCATAGGTTTTAAATACAATATTGAATTTGGCAGTTGAATCATTTAAAATTACAAATTCATTTGGAACATTAATTTTATGAATAGTAAAAACCCTTGAGCTAGTATATTGTTTTGATAATTTTGAGAAAATTAAAATTAAAAATGACATAAGCAGAAATAGAAAAAACACATTAATTTTTCTATTTCTAACACCATTTATAATATTTAACCTTAATTTTTTTATCATTTTAATTTAAAAAATAACTCTGGAAAAATCGCTTCTGGTTTATTTTTAGATTTTAACATCCACGTCGATTTAACAAAACCATACCCGTAACCACTAAACTGAACAGCAATAGCTAATAATGAAAGCAATGCAACAATTACACTTTTAGTTGAAAACAATGCCACAAAAAAAGCAATTATAAAATACAACATATAAGCATATATTCCCAACTTAAAATTAAAAAAAGCTAATCCAATTGAGATTAATAACCCCGCACAAAATAAAGTAGGAAACCAATAGGTAATTTTTTTTGTACTTGGATGCCATTGATTTAAAATGGGCCTAACCATACCAAATTTATAAACCTGTTTATAAAAATTATTCCATGAAATTCGTCTTTTATGAAAGACATACGCTTCAGGAATTAATTTGGTTTTAAAACCTAAATCCCAAAGCCTAATGGTTAAATCGGGGTCTTCTCCCGGATGAATTCTTCCAAAACCATTTGAAGCTTCAAAAGCTTTTTTTGAAATACCCATATTAAAACTTCTTGGTTGAAATTTATCTACACTATTTTTATTTCCACGAATACCGCCGGTAGTAATAAACGACGTCATTGAAAAATTAATAGCTTTTTGAAGTGTGCTAAAGGATTGATGAGCAGCATCCGGACCACCAAAACAGTCAACATAGACTTCTTTTAAACTTTTTAAGACCTCATGTAAATAATTTGAAGGTAAGATACAATCTGAATCCAAAATGATAAAATAGTTACCTTTTGCCTGTTTCATTCCAAAATTTCTTGAGTCCCCCGGACCTGTATTCTCTTTAAAGAAATAAGAAATATTGAGTTTATTTTTATACCGATTTATAATATCTTCAGAAGCAATAGTAGAGCCATCTTCAACAATTACAATTTCGAAATCAATATCATTTTCAAGCTCTGTAAAACTTTGTAAAAGCTCCTTTACTTCGTATGGGCGATTATAAACTGGTATTATAAATGAAAACTCTAATTGCATAACACAAATGTAATTAAACCAAACAAAAAAGCCACCGTTTTACCAGTGGCTAATTTTCTATATTTATTACAAAATTAATCTTTCATAAATGTATCCATTACAGCATCACTAACACCCATATTACTAAAACCTCCATCATTATATAGATTTTGTAAAGTAACACGTTTAGTAAGGTCGCTAAATAACGACACAGTATAATTAGCACAATCTAATGCCGTTGCATTCCCAAGTGGTGACATTTTATCGGCATAAGCTATAAAACCATCAAATCCTTTGACACCACTCCCTGCTGTTGTAGGTGTAGGTGATTGCGAAATTGTATTTACACGTACCTTTTTATCTCTTCCGAAAAAATATCCAAAACTACGAGCAATACTTTCTAAATACGCTTTATTATCAGCCATATCATTATAATCTGGAAAAACACGTTGCGCAGCCATATATGTTAGAGCTACTATACTTCCCCATTCATTCATGGCATCTGCCTTATATAAACACTGCATAACTTTATGAAAAGACATAGCAGAAACATCTGTTCCTTTTTGAGTCCAATCGTAATTTTGGTCTGTATAATGTTTTCCTTTGCGAACGTTAATAGACATTCCTATAGAATGCAAAACAAAATCAATTTTACCTCCAAGAATTTCTGTCGATTTAGCAATCAAGTTCTCTAAATCTTCTAACGATGTTGCATCAGCTGGAATAATTTGAGATCCTGTTTTTTCTGCTAATTCATTAATTTGACCCATTCTCATTGCCACTGGCGCATTTGTTAATACAAATTGCCCACCTTCTTCATGAACACGCTCTGCAGTCTTCCAAGCAATTGAATTAGAGTCTAAAGCTCCAAAAATGATTCCTTTCTTTCCTTTTAGTAAATTGTATGACATATTGTTTGTTGTTTAGTTCTATAAAGTTTGTGCCAAAGTTAAAAAATCTTAAAACTTAAATCCTTAAACTTTGTTTTTTTTTCAATTCAGTAATTCTTTAGCGTGCGCAATAGCCGATGTAGACATTTCAATACCTCCCAACATTTGAGCAATTTCTACAATTCGTTCATCATGATTGAGTTTCATCATATTGGTGCTTGTAACATCATTTACATCTTCTTTGTACACCTTATAATGTGTGTGTCCCTTTGCCGCAATTTGTGGTAAATGCGTAATAGAAATGACCTGCATCGATTTACTCATTAATAACATAATATCGCCCATTTTGTTTGAAATTTCGCCAGAAACACCCGTATCAATCTCATCAAAAATAATAGTAGGCAGTTGCACATATTTTGCAAGCACCGATTTAATTGCTAACATTATTCTTGATAATTCTCCACCTGAAGCAGCTTTTTTCAACTCATTAAATTGACCTCCTTTATTTGCAGAAAATAAAATAGAAAGTTCATCCTTTCCATTGTAATAAAAAGTATCACTTAAAACACATTCAATTTTAAATTGTGCATTGGTCATCCCCAAACCACTTAAAATAGATTGTAATTGTTGTATTAATTCTGGAATTACTTTTTTTCTATTATTATGAATTTCCTTTGCTAAAGCATCTAAAACTTCCTTTTTTAAAAGAATTTCGTTTTTTTTCTTTTGAATTGTGTCATCCAAATTCTCAGTTATAGATACTTTCTCTTCTAAGCTATTTTTGATTTTTATTAATTCTGAAATCTCACCAGCTGAATGTTTTTGCATTAAATTATTAATTCGCAATAATCTGGAATTAACTTCCTCTAATCGTTCAGGGTTTGCTTCCAATGTATCTTGTAATCCATCTATTTCGCTAAATACATCGTCCATTTCAATTAAACTACTTTCAATTCTACCATACAAATCCTGATATTTAGTTGAATAGTCCTTTAATTTATGAAAGTTGTTTTTCAACCCTTTTAGTAACACTAAAACCCCTATTTGTTCATCATTTAAAAGCTGATAAGAACTAACTAATTTCTCTTTAATTGTTTCGACATTACTTAAAGTTTCATACTCTTCTTCAAGTAATTCAAGTTCTCCATCAATAAGTTTGGTTTCAATCAGTTCATTCAATAAAAACACATTATAATCATGCTCTTTAATGGCTTCAGCCTGAAAATTTAATAGTTCTTTAAGTTCCTTTTGAAATGCTTTATATTCTTTTAAACCAGATTTAAATTGTTGAAGGATATCCTCATTATTTACCAGTGCATCAATAACCTGAAATTGAAACTCATTACTCACCAATTGCAATGTTTGATGCTGTGAATGAATATCAATTAAGTGCTCTCCAATAACCTGTAAATTATTCAAATTAACGGGCGAATCGTTTACAAAAGCTCTTGATTTTCCTGAAGGAAGAATTTCTCTTCTTATAATGGTTACATTTTCATAATCACAATCTTCTGCCTCAAATAGTGCTTTTAAATCATAATTAGTTACATCAAAAACAGCTTCAATAATGCATTTTTGAGATGTATCCTTCAACGAGCTTAAGTCTGCACGTTTTCCAAGTATTAAAGATAAACCACCTAGTAAAATTGATTTTCCTGCACCAGTTTCGCCTGTAATAATAGATAACCCATTATTAAAATCGACATGAAGTTGGTCAATTAAAGCATAATTCTGTATGGAAAGCGATGTTAACAAAGGTAATAATTAGATTAATGGTTTATGAAATTAAAGATAGGTGAGTTTTAAATTCAAAACAACTTAAAACTTGATATTTCTCCACTTACTTGCGTAAGTAGGGGCTACTTTTTGCAAGGTTTCTTGAACACTTGCCACATTTACACTAGGACCATCTGAAAATATTTGCTCAATCTCATCTGATTTTGCATCAAAAAATGTTCTCAATAAAAATGAATTTGGTCTTCGTCTGTTCATTCCTTCAAATTGTTTTAAAGACGAAGCAATTTTTTCTTTACCTTCTTTAGCATTATCACTCATTACATCCAAACCTTCCCTGTGATAACTATACATTACATCTCTGTATTCCTTAAATGTTGGAGACAACATGTTATCAATGAAAGCAAATCTACTTTGCAAACCATCTTCAAGCTTCCATCCTTTATAATTTTCCTGCATAGAATAATTCGAAATAGTTTGAGCTTGTTTTAAGAAAATATCTCCACCATTTCTAGAAAACGAATCTGAGTCCAAAGCTAAAATCATATACACATGAAACGCAATGGTAGAAACTAAGTTCGATTCGAATTGTGTAGGATTATAAATTATATTTTGAAATTCTAAATATCGAAATGTAAAATCTTTATCGTTAAAATTATACAGTGGTGTACTATATGACGACCCATAAACAGGACGCGACGATTGCACTTGAATTGTTCCTTGAAAAACTTCACCACTATAGTCGCTAATATTAATAACCATGCTACAATTTATGCGTTCTTGAGCTGCAAAGGTTTTATTCGTCCATTTTGTGTTATTTACAAATTCAGTTAACTGTTTTTCTAAGTTCTTAAATATAGTTTGATTTTCATTGCCTGTTTGTTGCGCATTCACTACAACACTACAGTTCAACTCTTGCGAAAAGCTAACTAAACCAACTAACAAAAAAAGGATAAATAAAATATTACGCATTAATCTGTTTTATAATTTCATTAATTAAATCTGCAGCAACATGGGCTTTAGATTTTAATTGAAATTTTGTTACTTTTTCTTTATCATCAATAAAAGTCACTTTATTAGTTTCAGATTTAAAACCAGCCCCTTTATCGTTTAACGAATTTAAAACAATTAAGTTTAAATTTTTACTTTTTAGTTTTCCTTTTGCGTTTTCTAATTCATTTTCAGTTTCCAAAGCAAAACCCACCAAATACTGATGTTTTTTAATAACACCAAGCGACGCTAAAATATCTTTCGTTTTTTCTAATTCTATTGATAACGTATTTTCTTTCTTTTTTATTTTTTGAGATACTACATGTTTTGGCTTAAAATCAGATACAGCAGCTGAAAGAATTGCAATATCCATTTCATCAAAATATTTGTGTGTAGCAATGTACATATCCTCAGCAGTAACTACTGGAATAACTTTAATAGAAGATTGAGATATGGATTCATTTGTTGGCCCAGAGATCAAAATAACTTCAGCACCTGCGTTTGAAGCTGCTTTTGCAATTTCATAACCCATTTTTCCACTAGAATGATTTCCAATAAACCTAACTGGATCAATTGCCTCAAAAGTTGGACCAGCTGTAATAAGTACCTTTTTCCCTTTTAATGGTAAATTATCTAAAATATCATTTTCAATAAATGCAACAATATCTTCTGGTTCTGCCATTCTTCCTTCACCTACTAAACCACTTGCTAATTCTCCACTAGTAGCAGGAATCATTATATTACCATAACCTATTAAAACCTCAAAAGATTTTAAAGTACTAGGATGCTTATACATATCTAAGTCCATTGTAGGTGCAAAATAAACCGGACATTTTGCAGATAAATACACTGCTAAAAGTAAATTATCGCAAGTGCCATTTGCCATTTTAGACAACGTATTAGCAGTGGCAGGTGCAACAATCATTAAATCGGCCCAAAGACCAAGTTCTACATGATTATTCCAAACAGCATTTTCATCATCATCCGATGTGAATGAGGAATATACTGGATTTTTTGAAAGAGTTGATAAGGTTAGTGGAGTAATGAAGTCTTTAGATGCTGGTGTCATAACAACTTTAACATTTGCACCAACTTTGACAAATAACCTTACTAAAGATGCCGTTTTATAAGCGGCTATACCGGCACTAATGCCTAAAAGTATATTTTTGCCGCTTAATATTGACATAGTGATATTTATTCCTGAGTATCTTCCTCAGTATTTCTGTAATAAATTTTATCTGTTAGCCATTCATTAATAGCCAAAGCATGAGGTTTTGGTAATTTTTCGTAAAATTTTGAAACCTCAATTTGTTCTTTGTTTTCAAAAATTTCTTCAAGACTGTCGTTATAAGTCGCAAACTCTTCTAACTTATCAATCAATTCTTTTTTAATTTCAGAATTAATTTGTTCTGCACGTCTTGAAATGATAGAAATAGCCTCATAAATATTGTCTGTAGGCTCATCAACTTGATTTCTGTCATACGTTACTGTATTAACAGGAGCATTGGTTTTTTTTAAATCTATTTTCATTATATATTAGCTTTATTGCTGTAATTTTCTAATTCTTGTTCAATTTGTGTAGCCATGTCAATTACATCTTGATAGTAATTTGAACTTGGATATGATTTTTTAAAAGCTTCGGCACTCAACTTAGCATTACTCAATCTGTATTCTCTTTTACGCTCTACACTATTAATAGCTAGTTTATATGCTGCATCTAATTTATAAAATAAAGCATCCTCTCGTAATGGCGATCCAGGAAAATCAAATATAAAATTATCAAATGATTTTATAGAGGCCTCATAATCCGAAATTTGATTATATTGTTTTGCAATACTAAAAGCTTTTTTTTCTAATTTAAATTCTAACTCCTTAACCAATTTATTAGCTTCTGTACCATATTCTGAATCCGGATACAAATTGATAAATTCCTGAAGTTTCCCAATAGCTTCTTTCGTTTCCTTTTGATCTTTTGTGTAAACTGGAGACAACATATAACTACTTTTTGCACTTAAAAAAGCTGCTTCCACAACTTTTTCACTGTTTGGGTAGCTTGATGCAAAACGTTCGAACTGATAACTAGCTATATAGAAATCTCTCATGTTATAAAATGACTGAGAATACAAATACATTAGTTTTTCAGCCTGTGGCTTTCCTCGATAACTTGGTACAATTTGTGCAAACAGTTTATTTGCTTTTTCATACTTTCCAGCATTGTATAGTTCCTCACCCAAAGTAAATTTAGTTCCTGTATCCTCAGATTTAAGTGCCTTTTGATACTCACTGCAAGAACTTAATGTTATAAGTAAAAAAAATATGTAAATAAACTTTTTCATAAATTAAAAAACAGGATGCAAAATTAAGGTTTTATAATGGAATTTAAAAATATTATTTTAAAGCTAAAATAAACCTTGAATTATTGTGAATAAAGGGTTTAAGTTATATTTAACTTTTTAATGTTTCAACAAGGACTAAATAATAAATTGCAATAACATGATACACCCTTATTTATCTGCAATTTTTCAGGAAATAATCTTTCAATACTAAAAGTTATTTACAAACTCCTTAATTTTTGCTTTTAATGGATTGGATGCGGGAACTAAAGGCAATCTAACGACATCTTCACATAATTTTAGAGTTTGAAAAACAGCCTTAATGCCTGCTGGGTTATTTTCTTCGAAAATATAACCAATCACATCCATTAATTTAAAATGAATATTATAAGCATTTTTAGCATCTCCTTTTAATCCTAAACGAATCATATTTGAAAACTCTTTTGGAAAGGCCTGACCTATAACAGAAATTACCCCTGCACCACCTGCTAAAACAACTCCCAAAGCCAAATCGTCATCTCCCGAAATTACAAGAAAATCTTTTGGTTTATTTTTTAGTAATTTTAAATACTGCGAAACATTATTTCCTGCTTCTTTTACTCCAATAATATTTTTAAAATCTTTAGCAAGTCTTAATGTAGTTTCTGGCTCCATGTTTTTAGAGGTTCTCCCAGGAACATTATATAAAATAACATCAATTGGACAAGCTTGTGAGATCGCTTTAAAATGTTGATAAAGCCCTTCTTGAGTTGGTTTACTGTAATATGGTGATACTGATAAAATAGCATCAAAAACACTTAAATCTGTTTCTTTTATTTCTTCAATTACCTGGGCAGTATTATTCCCTCCTATTCCCAAAACCATAGGTATTCTACCATTATTAGCTTTTGAAATAGTAGTAATAACATCTTTTTTCTCTTGTTTAGTAATAGTAACACTTTCCCCAGTTGTACCACATACAACCAAATAATCTGTTCCGTTTTTAATATTGAAATTTACAATATTAGCTAAAGCGTCATGATCAATACTTAAATCTGATTTAAAAGGTGTAACTAAAGCCACTCCCGTACCAATAAATTTATTACTCATTTTTTATTTTTTTTAATATAGTTAAGTATTTAAAAAGTTCATTTTTAAATACTTTAAAGTCATTTAAATTTATGTTAATAATTAAGTCATTTACCCTACTATCTGATTGCAAAATACCAATTTTAAATTGTGCTTGTGATTTTGCCGTAATTAATTTAAGTTCCAATATATCATCGGTATAATAACTAATTAAAACATCAAAATTAGTTTCAATAAAAGATTGTAATTCAACATTCTTAATACTTCCATTCCATCCTAAATCTTTTTCATTAAAACAAGTGTCCCAGAAATTTGGATTTTCTTTTCTATTATTGTTAAAAGCAATTATTTTTACATTATTGGAGTGAATATTTAATTCTTTAGCCAAATCCCTAAATCGCTGAAAATCATTTATCTCATCAATATTTATAATAACGCCTAAACTTTCAATTTTACCATCAAGTATATTAACTTCCCGATTAAGTAATATTTTATCTAAGTGCTTTTTATTAGAATTTTTCTTAAAACCCTTTAAAATCATTTATATTTATGCTTTGAGCAAAGGTAACAAAACTACATTCAAAATATCAGCAAAAATTATAAGTTTAAATTATGAACTTAAAACCATTTATATTAGTCATACTGCCC
>JAHEDS010000087.1:8480-9739 GCA_024641135.1 Flavobacteriales bacterium | reverse complement strand
TGAAAAAAGTTTTAATAACCGGAGCGGCCGGGTTTCTTGGATCTCATTTATGTGATCGTTTTATTAAAGAAGGGTATAAAGTTATTGGAATGGATAATTTTATAACTGGAGATAAAAAGAACATTGCTCATTTATTAAATCACCCCAATTTTGAGTTTATTGAACACGACGTTACTGAGTTCATTTCTATTAAAGGACCTTTAAATTACATTTTACATTTTGCATCACCAGCAAGCCCAATAGACTATTTAAAAATACCCATTCAAACTTTAAAAGTAGGGTCTTTAGGGACACATAATTTATTAGGGTTGGCAAAGGATAAAAAAGCAAGAATCTTGATTGCTTCAACATCTGAGGTCTATGGTGACCCCTTAGTTCACCCTCAAACTGAAGAATATTACGGAAATGTAAATACTATTGGACCTCGAGGCGTATACGATGAAGCAAAGCGGTTTCAGGAATCTTTAACAATGGCCTATCACAGATATCATGGTTTGGAAACACGTATAGTTAGAATATTTAACACGTATGGGCCTAGAATGCGCTTGAATGATGGGCGCGTAATTCCCGCTTTTATGGGTCAGGCCCTTCGAGGGGAGGATTTAACTGTTTTTGGGGACGGGTCTCAAACGCGTTCATTTTGTTATGTAGATGATCAGGTTGAAGGAATCTATAGATTGCTGTTAAGTGATTATTCTGAGCCTGTAAATATTGGAAACCCACACGAAATAACTATTAAAGATTTTGCTGAAGAAATTATTAAATTAACAGGGACAGCTCAAAAAATTATTTATAAAGGCTTACCTTTAAACGATCCTTTACAACGTCAACCAGATATAACTTTAGCCAAAAAATTATTGGGTTGGGAGCCAAAGGTTGGAAGGGAGGAAGGCATGAGAATTACCTTTGATTATTTTAAGGGATTAACCAAAGAAGAACTTTATAAAAGGGAACATAGGGATTTCAAAAAGCATATAAAAAAATAAATTGAGACCATTTAAAAAAGGCAGATACTCTGGATTTCTAAAACCATTTTCATACCTCATAGATTTAGGGTTGATAAATGGTTCTATATTTTTGTTTGAAATAAATATAACAGATATATATATGTTTAGTCTTTATATATCAGTTTTTTGGGTATTTATAGCGGTTAGAAATGATTTTTATGAAGTGCAACGCTATACAAAAATCATCCAGGTTATAAATCTAATTTTTAGACAATTTGCTGTTTTTGCTATAATTCTTTATGCGTTTATAGG
>JAHEDS010000087.1:0-8380 GCA_024641135.1 Flavobacteriales bacterium | reverse complement strand
GGAGCATTTATGAGAAAGACCAGTATAGATGAACTCCCTCAATTCTTTAACGTTTTATTTGGTGACATGTCGGTTGTTGGACCACGCCCCCACATGGTGAGTCACACAAATATGTATGCAGAAAGTGTAGATAAATTTATGGTAAGGCATTTTGTTAAACCAGGTATTACAGGATTAGCTCAGATTAGTGGATTTAGAGGAGAGGTTGAAACCGATAAAGATATTATTAACAGGGTTAAATTCGATATATTTTATGTTGAAAACTGGTCCCTTTTGCTTGATATTAAAATTTCATTGCAGACCTTCGTAAATGCAATTAAAGGAGAAGAAAAAGCATACTAAGTACACATTTTGAATTCTTTAGTTTCCATTATAACCCCCATGTTTAATTCTGAAGTATATATTTCAGAGACCATAAACAGTGTTTTAAATCAAACTTACAGTAACTGGGAATTATTGTTAATTGATGATTATTCAGGCGATGATACAATTAAAATCGCAGATGATTTTGTTTCGAAAAACTTTAATATTAAACTTTTAAAAAACGACACTAATTTAGGGCCAGCAATTTCACGAAACAAAGGAATTGAAATGGCTCAAGGAGACTATATAGCTTTTTTAGATGCGGATGATTTATGGAAACCAGAGAAACTCCAAAAACAAATTGATTTTATGGAATCACAAAACTGTGATGTGTGTTTTAGCAGTTACGAACAAATTGATGAATTAGGAAAGCCACTTAATAAATTAGTAAAAGCGTTGCCCGAATTGAGTTACCAAAAATATTTAAAAAGCAATTACATTGGTAATTTAACAGGAGTCTATAACGCAAAGGTTTTAGGCAAAATAAAAGCACCTAACCTCCTCAAAAGGCAAGATTGGGTATTATGGTTAAATGCGATTAAAAAATCAGGAAAACCAGCCTTAGGGATTCAGGAGCCCTTAGCGTATTATCGGGTTAGAGAACATTCCATTTCGTCCAATAAATTAAATCTTTTAAAGTACAATTATTTGGTTTATAAAAAAGGGCTGGGGTTTTCAACGCTTAAATCAACTTATTATATGATACTCTTTCTACGAGAGCATTTTTTTATAAAATCGAAACAAATTATTTCTATAGATAAGATTTAAATTGTTTTAATTTCCCACTAGTTGAACGTTCTAACACTGGTTTTCGTTCAAATAAAATTTCTAGGTTTGGTTCTAAATAAGTAGTTATGGAATTTTTAATATCAATTATTTTCTCATTAGAAAGCTCAAAAGCACTTACATAACTTATTTTAAAAGTGTCAAGCTTTAATTGTTCAACAATGAATTCTTTAACGTTTCCACTGTCTTCAATTACCGTTTTTGTTACATAATAAAAGGTAAGTCCAGCAGCTTTTTTTCCGCTCGGCAAATTAACAATATCGTCAGTTCTTCCTATTAAAGTTTCAAGCATTTGTGTCTTTAATGTGCTTTGGCTGGACAACTTCCCCACATCTCCAATATCGTAACGTATAAATGGCTGTGCTTTATTATACAGAGACGTAATTACTAACCTCCCTTCTTTACCAAAAGGAAGAATATTATTTTGTTCATCTAAAATTTCAACATATAAATCATTGGTGTTTAGTAACCATTGCTTGTTGACATTTTGAAAAGCGATTAACCCCAATTCGGCTGCACCATATTCATTAACAATTGGAACGCCAAATTGCGATTCTAAAAGCAATCTATCCTCTTTAAAAAGCATTTCTGAAGTCACAATACAAACTTTAAGTGTAGGGCAAACAGTTTTTAAAACCACATTTTCTTGTTTTAAAAATTTTGCAAACTGAACAATTGAACTAGTGTACCCGTTTATATAATCAAATTTGGTTGTTTTAAACTTAATAAGGTTTTTTTTGAGTTGTGAATCACTTAAATCAAATACAGAAAAACGATAACGCTTACTTAAGAAGTCTTTAAAACGCTCTGTATAATACCCTTTTTTATTAAAAGGAATTCCATAAAACCGCGCTTGTTTCGAAGTATTAAAATCTAAACCAAACCATTTATATCTTTCAATAAAACCGGCCCATGTTAATGCATGGCAATATTTGTCTTTGGCAAAAATAAAAGGGTTTCCAGAAGACCCCGACGTTTTATTTACATAAATATTTTGTTTTGAGAACCCTGCCGAAAGTCTGTTTTTCAGAGGCTGTTGTAAATCTCGTTTAGTCATTACAGGAATACTGTTCCAGTCATATGGATTAGCATTTTTCGCGAATTCTTTGTAAAAAGAATTTTGTTTTAAATGAAAGTTAACAATTTCAATTTTTTTTTGAGACAGGTATTTTTCATATTCACCCTCATTCATATTTTGAATTTCATCAATAGCTTGTTTAGCCTTTTTTATAGGGAATCCGTTAAACCGTAAAGAGAGATCGAATAAATTCAAAATAAATATCTGAAATATGTTGGTGTAAAGTAAAGAAATATTTCAGAAACCATTAATCGTAATGATTTATTAATTCTTTTTATAATAATTCTTTTTTACAATTAAAAGCCATTATTTTTGCGCATCATTTGAAAACAACACACAATGAATATCTTAATTCTTGGTTCAGGCGGAAGAGAGCATACCTTTGCTTGGAAAATTTCTCAAAGCCCCTTATGTAAAAAACTATTTGTTGCTCCTGGTAACTCCGGAACAGCTGAAATTGCTACAAATGTAAATATTAGTGTTACGGATTTTGTAGCCATAAAGCAATTGGTTTTACTGAAAGAGATTGATATGGTAGTTGTTGGCCCAGAAGACCCGTTAGTTATGGGTATTCACGATTTCTTTTTAAATGATCAAACGATTAAACATGTTAAGGTAATTGGCCCTCAAAAAAAAGCAGCTGAACTTGAAGGCAGTAAAGAATTTGCTAAGGAGTTTTTATATCGTCATAAGATTCCAACAGCTGCTTACCAAAGTTTTACTAAAGAAACGGTCGAAGAAGGTTTTAAATTTTTAGAAACTTTAAACTCTCCCTATGTTTTAAAAGCAGATGGTTTAGCAGCTGGTAAAGGGGTTGTTATACTTAAGGATTTGGAAGAAGCTAAAACAGAATTAAAAAGTATGTTGATTGATGCTAAGTTTGGTGAGGCAAGTAATAAAGTAGTAATTGAAGAGTTTTTAGACGGTATTGAGTTAAGTTGTTTTGTTCTAACTGACGGGAAAAATTATAAAATTCTGCCAACAGCAAAAGATTATAAACGAATAGGTGAGGGCGATACCGGATTAAATACTGGTGGCATGGGAGCTGTTTCTCCTGTACCGTTTGCCACTAAAGAGTTTTTAGATAAAATAGAAGAACGTATTGTTAAACCAACAATTAATGGTTTTAAAAAGGACAATCTACCTTATAAAGGATTTGTATTTATTGGACTAATTAAGGTTGGTGAGGACCCTAAAGTTATTGAGTATAATGTTAGAATGGGAGATCCTGAAACAGAAGTAGTACTTCCAAGGCTTAAAAATGACTTTGTAGAAATATTGCTAGCAATGTCTAATCAAACACTGGAAAAAACAGCAATTGAAATTGATGAACGTGCTGCAACCACAATTATGCTGGTTTCAGGCGGATATCCTGAGTCTTATGAAAAGGGAAAAATAATTTCGGGAATTGAAAACATTCAAGATTCTATTCCTTTTCATGCTGGTGCTAATATTAAAGACGGTAAAGTAGTCACTTCGGGTGGCCGCGTCATGGCAATTACCTCATATGGTAAAACGTATAAAGAGGCCATAAAAAAATCTTATCAAAACATAGAAAAGCTACATTTTGATAAGATGTATTATCGTAAAGATATAGGGTTTGATTTATAAATAGGAATGAGCGCTAATGCTTTTGTCCTCTTCATTATTATCATTAAAGGTTTTTAATTGTAGCATCCAATAAACAAATGCCACGAATCCTATAATTAAAAAAAGCCAAGACAAACCGTTTGCTCCCCACCAATTTTTAAGCTCTAACATCCTTAAAGCGTCGAAAGGAGCAAAAAGAACATTTACAAATAAATCTTGTATAGCGTAAAAGAAATCTTTCATAGTTAGTATATTTACCGAGCAAAAATACAAAAAGAGTTAATGATAACAAGTGTTTTTAATAAATCAAAGCCAATAAATTTTGTAATTGTCTTTTTTATTACACTACTAGCTTTTTCTGTGGCGAATTTAAAGCCGTTTTTTGAAGCTGCGTCAATAGGGATTTTTCTTGAGAAAACAGCGTGGTTTATCATATGCTATTTTACCATTTTACTTTTTAATTTTATAGTTGTTAAAAACAATTTAACAAAAAACAATCATTATCAAATCCTCTTGTTTGGGTTGTTTTTTTTAATGTTGCCGCAATGTTCTGTTAATGGAAACATTTTAATGGCAAACATTTTTATTTTACTGGGTTTAAGACGACTCTTAAGTTTAAGAACACAAACTAATATTAAAAAGAAGTTATTTGATACGGCGTTTTGGTTTGCCTTGGCGGTTCTGTGTTATTTTTGGGCTGTTTTATTTTTTATTTTAATTTTTGCTACTTTACTTTTATATACAGATAATAGATTAAAAAACTGGATTATCCCTTTTGTGGGACTGGCTACTGTCTTGATTATTTCAATTTGCTGGTCGAGTATATTTTACAATAATTTTTTCGAAATATTTAAGATATCAACCTCTTTAAGTTACAATTATAGTGATTATAACACAAGTCAATATTTAATAGCGATAACCCTGATGTTTTCTTTTGGAATTTGGGCGTCAATTTTTTATGTGAAACTTGTAGAGAAAAAAAAGAAAGCTTACCGACCTTCGTTTAAAATTATTTTTATTGTGGCTTTGATTGCTTTTGTTACCGTAATTCTAGCTCCGAAAAAAAATGGAAGCGAGTTTTTGTTTTTATTTGCGCCATTAGCCATAATAATTGGCAATTATATTGAAAGCATTAAAGAAAAGTGGTTTAAAGAATTGTTTTTGGCTGTTTTAATTCTGGTTCCTTTTGTACTACTAATGTTGTAGTTTTTCTCCAAACGATAAATCGCCGGCATCACCAAGTCCAGGAACAATATACCCTTTACTATTCAGCTTTTCATCTACTGTGGCAATCCATAAATGGGTGTCTTTTGGAAAATAATCTGAAACATAATCTACGCCTTCTTGCGCTCCAATTGTACTAACCAAATGAATATTTTTAGGTGTTCCATAAGGCTTTAACGCTTCAAAAGTAGATATCATTGACCTCCCAGTTGCCAACATAGGATCTGCTAAAATAAGTGTTTTGTTTTCTAGACTAGGACAAGCTAAATACTCTACTATAATTTCGAATTCCTCAGAACCTTCTTTGTGATGTCTGTAGGCAGAAATAAAGGCGTTTTCTGCGTGGTCAAAATAATTAAGCAATCCGTTATGAAGGGGTATTCCCGCCCTTAAAATAGAGCATAACACAATATCGTCTTGTGCTAGATTAATTTTTGAAAACCCTAAAGGGGTTTTAATTTCAACAGGGCTAAAATCTAATACCTTACTCATTTCATAGCCTAAAACCTCACCAATTCGCTCAATATTTCGTCTAAAGCGCATACTGTCTTTTTGGATTGAAACATCTCTAATTTCAGAAATAAAAGTATTTAATAATGAGTTTTGTTGTGATAAATTATGAATATACATAAGTGACTTGATATGTTTTTGAGTAGTAAAGTTAATTAATTAGAAGTATATTTACACTTTAAAATAATTACATCATGTTTACATCAAAAGCGAATGCCATTTTTCAGGACGTTATTAATCAATATCATATTATAAATACGGTAGATCAACCGTTTAAAAACAAATATGGAGAAAAGGATTTATTGGAACATTTATTATACAGAAAATGTTGGATTGACACCGTTCAATGGCATTATGAAGACATTATTCGAGACCCAAAAATTGATCCTGTTGCGGCGTTAAAATTGAAACGCCAGATAGATGCTTCAAATCAAGACAGAACAGATATGGTTGAGTATATTGACAGCTATTTTCTTGATAAATATAAAGATGCAAAAGTAAAAGCGAACGCTACAATAAATACCGAAAGCCCAGCTTGGGGGATTGATCGACTATCAATTTTAGCTTTGAAAATATTCCATATGAATGAAGAGGCAACACGTGTTGATGCTTCAGAATCACATAGACAAGCTTGTCAAAAAAAACTCAATGTTTTGCTTGAACAACGCGTAGATTTATCGACAGCAATAGATACTTTACTATCCGATATTGAAAAAGGAGATAAATACATGAAAGTATATAAACAAATGAAAATGTATAATGATGACGAACTAAACCCCGTGCTTCGTACTCAAAAATAAGTTTCAAGTCACTTTAATGTAAGTTCACCAATAATATGATGTCCGAGAAACACGCACACATTCTTGTTATTCGGCTTTCTGCAATGGGAGATGTTGCGATGACGGTTCCTGTTTTAAGGGCACTGACAGATCAATATCCTAATCTTAAAATAACGGTACTCACAACTCAACTTTTTAAACCTTTTTTTAGAGATTTAATTAACACAACTGTTTTTGTTGCAGATGTAAAAGGAGAACACAAGGGTGTTTTTGGGTTATATAAATTATCAAAAGAATTAAAGGCTTTAGAATTTAATGCGGTTGCCGATTTGCATAATGTGTTACGATCAAACATTTTAAAATGCTATTTAACGGACTACAAGGTTGTTCAAATTAATAAGGGCAGAAAAGAAAAAAAGGACTTAATAAATGGAAGGGTATTTAAACCACTTAAAACAACACACGAACGTTATGCTGAGGTGTTTGAAACATTAGGCTTTCCAGTTAATCTGTCCAAACCAAAATTTCCAGAGAAATCCGTATTAGATTTAACACTTCTAAGGGTTATCGATTCTAAAAAACTTAGGTTAATTGGAATAGCACCTTTTACGGCTCATGAAGGTAAAATGTACCCGATAGACTTAATGAAACAGGTTATTGAAACGCTTTCGAAAGACTATCAAATTTTGTTATTTGGTGGAGGTGAAAAGGAAATAGTCGCGTTAAATGAGATCGAAAAATCTTTTGAAAACGTTGTTAATCTTGCAGGTAAAATAACCATTAACGAACAATTAGATGTCATTTCAAATCTAGATGTGATGCTTTCTATGGATTCTGGGAATGCGCATATTGCCGCTATGTTAGGGGTAAAGGTCTTTACTATCTGGGGGGTAACACATCCATATGCCGGTTTTGTGCCATTTAATCAACCAGAAGACTATATGTTATTATCAGATAGGAATAAGTATCCAAAAATACCAACATCGGTTTTTGGAAATAAATTTCCAGAAAACTATAGGGAAGCTTCAAGAACGATTGCTCCAGAAACGGTAATTAAAAAGATAAAAGCGGTTCTTTAAAAAACAGTTTAAACATCGTCATAATCCACAACAAGCGTAGGAGTTGTTGGATGTGCCTGGCAAGTTAAAATTAAACCTTCAGCTACTTCTTTTTCAGTTAATATATTGTTTTGCCTCATCTTAGCTTTACCTTCTTTTATACGAGCTAAACAACTACTACAAATACCCCCTTGACAAGAGTATGGTGCATCAATATCTTCGTCTAAAGCAGCCTCTAAAACCGTTTGTTTTTGAGACATTTCAAATGTAGTTTCCTCTTCGTCTACAACAATGGTGATTTTGGTGCTACCACTCTCTATGGTTGACTCTTCTTCAATTTCTTCTGGTTTTGCAGCTTTAAAAAGCTCGAAATGCAATCTGTTTTCATCAATTCCATGGTCAGAAAGGACATGTTTTACTGTATGAATCATTGCTTCTGGTCCGCAAAGGTAAAAAGCATCAATATCGATATGTTTATACTTATTTTTTACAATAAGGTTGACGGTACTTTTTTCAATTCTACCAAAAATAGCATCTTCTTCCTTGGCTTGGCTAAATACAAATTGGATGGAGAATCTATCTTTATATTGGTGTTGAAGTTCTAACAACTCATTTAAAAACATCGTGTCTCCCGTTGTCTTGTTGCCATAAACCAAAATAACTTTACTATAAACCTCTTCTTCTAAAGCGCATTTTATTATACTAAGTATAGGTGTAATACCACTTCCGGCTGCGAAAGCCGCAATGTTTTTTGTTTTAGAATCGTTAGGTTCAAAAACAAAATGCCCTTTTGGAGGCGCTACCTGAAAAACATCACCTTCTTTTATTTGTGTATTTGCATAAGAAGAAAAAGTCCCATCACTTACTTCTTTAACAGCCACTTTCAGTACTCCACTTTTTGGAGAAGAACACAACGAGTAATCACGCCTTATTTCATGACCATCAAGGGTGGTTTTTAATGTAATATATTGCCCGGCTTTAAAGGAAAAAGT
>JAHEDS010000168.1 GCA_024641135.1 Flavobacteriales bacterium | reverse complement strand
GATTTACTTAAATCCTTATTATTGCTTTCAAAGGTTGAAACAGATAGCGTAGCTGTTAATTTTTTTGAAGATTATATTAAACTAAACGATAGCTTGCAAAAAAACGAAAGGAACGTAAGAAATAAGTTTGCAAGAATTCGTTTTGAAACTAAAGAAATTGAACAAAAAAACATACAATTTGCCCGAGAAAAATTATGGTTAACAATTATCTCAATTATTTTATTAGTTTCCTCATTATTGATTTATATCATAATTACACAACGAAGTAGAAATAAGGAATTAAAATTTGTTCAAAAGCAGCAGGAGGCGAATGAAGAAATTTATAATTTGATGCTTTCGCAACAAGAGAAAATTGAAGAAGCCAGAGTCATAGAAAAGAAAAATATTTCACAGGAATTGCATGACGGTGTTTTAGGACGTTTATTTGGAACCAGACTGAGTTTGGATAGTTTAAATATGGCTGCGAGTGAAGAAGCCATTCAAACAAGATCAAAATATATTCAAGATCTTAAGAAAATTGAAGAGGATATTCGTAAAGTATCTCATGAGTTGAATACAGATTTTGTTGGAGGCTCAGGGTTCTTGGAGATAATTAAAACCCTCTTGGAGAGTCAAACAAAAGTTTACGAATTAAATTATGAGTTTAATCATGATGATTCCATTAATTGGGAGGATATTACTAATAAAAAGAAGATTCATATCTATAGAATAATTCAAGAGTCCTTACATAATATTTATAAACATGCAAATGCAAGTTTGATAAAAATTGGGATTCATTTAAAAAATAATGTACTTTTATTAAGTATAATTGATGATGGGTCGGGGTTTGATGTTGACAAGGCAAAATCGGGAATCGGTTTAAAAAACATTAATTCTAGAGTTAATGAAATAAAAGGGGAAATGGTCATTAATTCGAAAAAAGACTCAGGAACAACCGTTCAAATAAAAGTCCCTGTTTAAGTTTAAAATAAATGGAAGAAACTATTAGAATATTAATGATTGATGATCATCCTATGATTATTGAAGGGTACCAAAACACGCTTCAATTTACAAAAAAGGAAAGTCAGATATTAGATATTAATATAGCTAATAACTGTGATGAAGCAGTTGCTTTTATGAATAAATCTGTTAAGACTGAAAGGCCGTATCAAGTTCTATTTGTCGATATAAGTTTGCCACCATCTAAAGATGGTTTAATGAATTCTGGTGAAGACTTGGCTATTTATGCGCGAAAAGTTTTACCCAAAGCAAAAGTTATTATTTTAACTATGTTTGATGAATCCTATAGAATTCATAACATAGTTAAAACTATTAATCCTGAAGGGTTTTTAATAAAAAGCGATTTAACTTCCAGTGAACTGGCTAGTGCTTTTCAGGCTGTTTTACATAACCCCCCTTTTTATAGTGGTACAGTAAACAGTCATCTAAGAAAAACAAACGAAAGTGATGTTATTATTGATGATAAAAACCGAAAAATTTTGTATCTACTTTCTCAAGGTGCAAAAAATAAAAGTTTGGCTTCTCATTTAAATATTTCTTTAAGTGCTATTGAAAAACGGAAAAAACAATTGAAGGAAATCTTTTTAGTAGATGACGGCCAAGATGAAACACTTATCAATGAGGCCAGAAAAAAAGGTTTTATTTTGTAATTATTTTTTATAAAAAAGTCTTTTTTTTTATAATATTTTTCGAGTATTTGTGATTGTTTATCATAAAATCTAATTCATTTTATTGGTTTTACGGTTTTACCACAGCATAAAGTCAAACTAACTTTATAATTTTGTTTTGTCAACTCTTCAAATTAATTAATCCCTCAATTTATTGTTGACAAAATAGCAATTTACATTGACCCCATGGAGGTGAGAGACCCATGGGGTCGCTATTTTAATAAGTAAATAGGATGTGTTTGTACTCCCAAAGTTTACTTATAAAAATTCCTAAATAAATTATTGAAACAATAAACTTTATTAAAGTCGAGGTTAAAAATCCAACAAAAGAGCCAATAGCTGCTTTAAAAGCCATTTTAGAATTGTTTTTATGAAGCATTTCGCCAATAAATGCCCCAATAAATGGGCCTATTATAATCCCTCCAGGTATAGGAGCAATGAGCCCAACAATTAAGCCAATAAAGGTGCCAATAATCCCCGCCTTGCTGCCACCAAATTTTTTGGCTCCAATAGCAGGAATAATGTAATCCATAATAAAAATTATGATTGCGATAACACCCGTAATTATTATTAATGTTGTACTCAATTGAATCGATTTTGTAAAATAAAGCAAGAGTAAACCTATCCAACTTAATGGTGGTCCGGGTAGAATTGGTAAAAAGCTACCTATTAATCCTAGAAGAATAAATAAAAATGAAATAATAATAAGAATGATATCCATGAAACTAATTGAAATTATTAGAAGTTTGACTAAATTAAAAAATGTTCTTGATAAAAAACGAATAATTACGCATCCGTTTTTTGATTTAAAAGAGATTAAAATGTAAAAAAATTGTACTTTTCAGTTTCAGTTTAAATCAATGAAGCAAATTTGCGTTTTTATATTAGTTTCAATGCTCGTGTCTTGTGAGTATTTTAATGTAAAAAAAACTTCTTCTGAAGCAATTTTAAAAGAGGAATTGCAGACTTTTAATTGGAATGAAGTGGATGAATATCCCTCTTTTTCAAAATGTGATTCTGCTACAACAAAACAGGAAAGAAAACAATGTTTTGAAAGCATTTTAACCTCACATATTACAGGTGT
>JAHEDS010000167.1 GCA_024641135.1 Flavobacteriales bacterium | reverse complement strand
TAAAAACTATATCCTACTGAAATTCCATATCTAAAAGAAATAGTAGAAAAATTAGACTTAAGTCTATTATTATTAAATTTAAAATCAGAATTAATAAGATCTAAAAGGCTATAATTTTCAAGTGCTGCATTTAAATCATCATAAAATTCATCTGGTGGTGGAATGACATTTTTTAATTTAAAACTATAAGATCCAGAGCCTGGTCCGGCTATTAAAAAATCAATACTAAAGTGTTTTGAAACAGGTAACTTATACCCTAGCATTAAACCAATTGAGGTAACTACAATATCACCTCTGTATTCAAAGTCATGTGACACATCTTGGGTGTCAATATAAGTACCTGCAAGATCAGATTTAAAATCAGAATACTTTAAATAGGCTCCAAAATAAAATCCATTAAGCATATTACCATTAGTTGATTGGCGAAGATAATATCTAAACTCTGGTACTAGTTTATATCCAGAATACGTAATGTCACCAGTTTTTATTATATCTGTATCAATCCCCGAAAATTTTATTAATCCATCTTCAGATTTAAACCCAAGGCCTAAATCAACCGAAATATGTTTGCCTATGGCACGTTCATAATTAATTGTAAAAAATGCAGTAGGAATATCAGTGAGTACAAGGCTGATTTCGTTTTTTTGCTGTTTTGAATCCATGTCTTCTTGACCAATTACTTGAAATGATAAAAAAGAAATTAATATAAAAAGTGATAAGGTTTTCATAGTAAAAAGATTAATTGATTTTTGTAAATTAATTATACTACATAAATTTGATTTTTGGTGTCCTAAAGTCTTTAAAAATAGAATTAATGTAATTTAATCTTTATCTAATCTAAACACTAAACCGCCACTAATACCTCCAAGAATTAATGTTGAACCTGTACTTATACCTGCACCACCAGGTCCTACATAAACACCAGCCCAATTTACTGGAAAGAATAAATCTCCCTGTAGATTTAATCCAACGGCTTTAGAAAACATAATATTGACGCCAGCCTTAAAACTAAAGGCAAATTTAGTACTGCTATTCAGGCTGTTTATAATATCTTGGTTTTCATTTTTTGGAGACACGACTACAAGACCTAAACTTCCACCTGCAAACGGCTTCACATTACCTTCTTTAAAATATCTGGAGGCTCCAATAAGAAACCAGTCAGCATTGAGATCTGAAATTTTTGTTTCTATAGGAGCAAATACTACATCTCTAAGTCGAAGTTCTGAGCTCATATTAATATAAGAAAACTCAGCCATTAAACCAGAGTAGGTTTCAACGCCAAGTGTAATTCTGAATTGGTCGCTACTCTTCATTTTTAAATAATTTGGACCATAACCTAATTTGGCCCCAAATTGATATCCATAAGCTGGGGTTAGTTCAATGACTTGACCAAAGCTTCCCAATGAATAAAATAAAGTTATTATAAATATGATGCTAAATTTGTTTTTCATAATTAATCCTTTTTTAATTAGTTTTCAATAAATTAATTAAACACAAAAATATTCAATACTTTGTGTTATAATAATCAAATATAATTGATTATATCAATATGCTATATTAATTTAAAATATGATAGACCAAACTAAACTTACAGATACCCAATACCTAGGCTTAAAACTTCTGATTAAGTGTGTTTGCAATGCATAAACTGAATCCAAAAATTTGCCCTTCCCTTCTAAAAATTGAGATTTTTTGAAAAAAATCACTGATCACGTAAGCTTATATTACCATTTTCACGATTAGGGATCAAACCTACTTTCGGACAACATACCAGTTGATTATGTCCCAAGTTGATAAGTTTGTGTGATAGGTGTTTCTTTTTTCTTTTTATTTTTTTTGAGATTGTCAAATACCATGATTTATATTGGCTTACTCAACTAGATTATGGATTTTGGCATACTGCAATAACAAAATGGTTTTAGCATCTTTGATTGCTCCGGTTAAAAACATGTTATAAGCTTCTTCAAAACTCAGTTCCAAAACTTCTATGTCTTCCTGTTCGTGATCAAGTCCGCCACCTTCTTCCATTTTCATGGAACTGTTATACTCTCCGACAAAATAATGAAGGATTTCAGTTACAGCTCCGGGTGACATATAAGCTTCAAACACTTTTGTAACCGTATTGATTTTATATCCAGTTTCTTCCAAGACTTCTTTGCGAATACAATCTTCTGGATTGTCCATGTCAAGAAGTCCAGCACAACATTCAATCATCATACCGTCATCATTACCATTGATATACGTAGGCAATCGAAACTGTTTGGTTAAAATCACCGTTTTGTTTTTGGGGTTGTAAAGCAAAATGGCAGCACCGTTACCTCTGTCATAAGATTCACGCATTTGGGTTTGCCAGATTCCATTTTTTTTAAGGTAATTGAAGGTGAACTTTTTAAGGGTATACCAATTATCTGATAAAATCTTGGTTTCTAATATGTTTACATTTGGATTCATATAAATTTGGATAAAATCAAGGATTACTTTTTTAGTTTTAAAATAGTCTCTTTATTTGTGGTCTTAAACATAACGGTATTACCTTGGTCTTCTACACTTATGCTATTTTCATCAATGTCGTAATTTTTAAAATCCGATTTTGGAACCACAATCTCTAATGTCCAATCCGTATTTTCCTGATTAACTTTGAGCTCTACTTCAGTATTTGAACTGTTATAATAGATAGAAATACTATTGTCTGCAATCTCAACATTTTCCAAAGAAGCTGTGTTCCATGAGCTCGGCATTTGAGGTTTAATGACTATCATTTTTTTTGATGCCATAGGTTG
>JAHEDS010000166.1 GCA_024641135.1 Flavobacteriales bacterium | reverse complement strand
TATTAGCTTCATCATTCTTTACAGTATCACTACTTTGACCTGAAACTGTTAACAATACAATTGCCAACAATAGAAATGTAATTTTTAGAGTTTTCATGCTATTATTCGATTTTGGGTTATACAATAACAAACTATTATAGTTTGGTCAATTAATAATTTTAGAGCATTAAAAAATGCCAATCGAGGGAAGAATGGATTATTAATTTTAGGGTATAAAATACACCCAATATTGTAAATAGTGTGAGGGAATGGATTAAAATTTCCTTAGATAAGTGATTTAGGGGCTTAATAAGGAATAGCTAATATAATTTAATTAATTCTCGTAAAAGAAATAAATCCGATGAAAAGCTTAATTTCATCGTTGAATGGTTATTTTTATTTAAATTTCGCTAAAAAGGGCAAACAATCAAACCCGAATTTTGCTAAAAGCAAAAATGAATTATTAAAATAATTTACAACAGCCTTAACTGTTTAGCCCAGATAGCTTAAAGATTTTATAAATTAGGTTTATTTACCTAATATTCTAAACATTCCAGTACCACAAGATGGGCAAGTTCCTTTCATTGCTTTTCTGCCATTTTTCATGGTTACTTCTTTAGCACCTTTAATTTCTTTTTTTGATTTACATTTTACGCAATAACCTTCCATAGTTTTATTGTTTTAATTAAGATTAAACTGTTACTAAACAAATATAAACTTTATGCTCATTTCAAGCAAATAAAAACTAACAACTTTAGCTTGAATTTTAATAACTTTCTCTAAAATGTTAATTTTGAATTAATTATCATCTTCAATTTTTAAAATAAAACCTCTATTATGAATATTTTCAAGCTTAATTTTACTGTCTTTATTTAAATATTTGCGTAAATGAGTTATAAAAACATTCAAACTTTTTTTATTGAAGTAGTCATTTTTTCCCCAAATATGTGTTAATATGTCTTTATGTGAGCATAAATTGTTTTTATGATTTAATAAATATTGTAATAATTGGCTCTCTCTATTAGTTAAATGTATTTTCTTGTCTTTATATATAAGTTCTTGGTTAAGGGTATTAAAAACATAATCCCCTACATTATATGCTTCATAATCTAGATCCTCATTGTTAGTTTTATCTAATCTTGATAACAATGCTTTAATCCTTACAACTAGTTCTTCTTCGTCAATTGGTTTCTTTAAATAATCTATCGCCCCAACTGAAAAACCCTTTAAAACATCAACCTTAAGTGATCTTGCCGTTAAGAATATAAATGGCAGGCTTGGAAACATATTTTTAATATTATGAGCTAAATTAAACCCATCTATATCAGGCAACATAATATCTAGAATAGCTAAATCATAATTATTCTGTTCTAACTTTTTAAGACATTCAAAGCCATTTTTTGCCCATAACACCTCAAAATTATTCATGATTAAATATTCTGAAAGCAGATATCCTAAGGTTGAATCATCTTCGACTAGGATTATTTTCTTTTTATTTGTTACCATAATTTAATGGAATACTTATAGTCACTATAGTTCCTTTTCCAGGTTGACTTTCAATTTTTACTTTTCCTTTGTGCTTCTTAATTACTTCTTTAACATAACTTAAACCAAGACCGTATCCTTTCACTTTATGTACGTTGTCATTAGAAACTCGATAATATTTCTTAAATATAAGCTCTTTTTCGGTTTTATCAATCCCAATTCCATTGTCAGATACTTTAATTATCAGTTGATTTTTATCTGTAAAGGCTTTTAATTTTACAATTGGGTTTTCAGAATATTTTTGGGCATTGTCCAATATATTACCAATTACATTTTCCAAATGCTTGCTTTCAGCTTTTATAAAATAATGATTCCCCATTAATTCAAAAGAAAATTGAATGCCTTCAAGGCTTGAAAGTGTTTCAAAGTCAATACATAACTTTAATAAATTAGGCTTAAAGTCAACCTTTTTTAACTGAAATATTTTTTTTTGAAACTCTAATTTCCCTAATTCCAAAACCTTATCAATATGTTGATTAAGTCGTTCTGTTTGCTGTCTAATAATTTGTAAAATCGGTTTCTTACTTGGCTCTATGTTTTCTTCTAAAATTTTGGTTGCAAGACCAATTGAAAACACAGGAGTTTTAAGCTCATGAGTAAGGTTGTTTATAAAAGCATTAGTTGTTGTTATAACCTGACGCTGCCAATAAATAGATTTTAATACCCAAACAAAAACCACAATAATTACTAAAGTAAATAAGAAACTAGGTATAGTGAGGCCATTTAATTGGGATAAAAAATAAGAATTAAGGTTTTTAAATTGCAGTTCCAAAATAATATTCCTTTTTGCCAATTGAGGCAAATATCCTTCAAGTTCTATGGGAAATGTCACCAAATCAACATTAGATTTAAACTCTTGTGGTGATTTAAGATAAAAACTACTATCTCTAGTAAACAATCTATAAGAAAAATCAGTTTCTATGCCATTTTCTGACAGTCTATGGGTTATAAAATCATTTAAAAAATGTTTGGAAGCATCCTGAATACTATCCAAACTTAAATCAAAATATGAGTCGTCGTTAGTTAGGGCTTGGCCTACTAAAAATGACAATTGATTTTCTATTAGAAGATCCTGCTTAATCTCTTGGCTTGCAAGTCCAATATTTTTATTAAACTGAACAATTGCCAAATTAAGTCCAATTTTAAGGTATTGATATTGCACTATAAACAATCCCAAAATGGCTGTAACAAAAATGACTATATATAAAGTTCTTTTATTCAAAATCGAGTACTATATTACTAAAAAAACTCTTTTTAAATTAATATTAACTGTTTATTAATTT
>JAHEDS010000165.1:1694-2816 GCA_024641135.1 Flavobacteriales bacterium | reverse complement strand
CGATTTAAGTTTGCTTCACTTGGATCGCAACCACAGGCGGAAATATGGTTTCCAACTTCTTCTCTCTGAATTCAAAAATACCTTTCACCCTATTTTCAACCATGAGTGAATTAATAATTCTGCTGAACGGATCAAAAGGAAGTGCATAATTAATTATGTCCGTCATTTCCACTCCATCATCAGTTTCCTTAAAATGATGCTGATGATGCCAGAACTTGTAGGGACCAAATCTCTGCTCATCTACAAAATAAAATGGTGCTTTAACATGAGAGATTTCTGTAACCCAAGTGATTGGTATTCCCAAAACCGGATGTACTTTGTAACTGATTATCATCCCGGGATACATTTTATCAGGCAGACTGCTTGTCACTTTAAAATTTAACCACTCGGGTGTAATTACTTTAAGATTGTTAGGATTTGAAAAAAACTCCCATGCTTCATCAACTCCAATTGGCAAATCCTGAACTGATTTAAGTGTGTAAATTTTCATTTTTTAATAAATTTTGTTATCTACAAAAACAAATTAAGCGCAGTAATGATTCCATTAAAGAAATAAGACCTAAAAATGAAAAAAATAGCTGCTTTTGGCGAAATTTTATTTGATATTTACGCAAATGCAAAGAATCTGGGGGGTGCACCTCTCAACTTTATATACCATATTAATAAGCTAACGTGGAACGGCAAGATAATTAGCCGGGTTGGGAATGATGAGCTTGGTAAAGAAGCGCTGGATTTTCTCGCCTCAAAAGGTCTGCTAACAAACTCTATTCAGAAAGACGTAGAGCACGAAACCGGGGTCGCAAAAGTTGCGCTGGATGAAAAGGGGGTCCCGAATTTTATTATAGAACAGAACCGTGCTTATGATTTTATTAATGTTGACGAAAATAAGAGTGTCGAAATATTAAAAGATGTTGATTGTCTTTACTTCGGTACGCTTGCACAGAGGAACCATGTAAGTCAGAAGTCGTTGCAATCATTCTTTAACAAACCGATAAAATATTTTTGTGATGTGAACATACGGCAAAAATTTTATACAAAAGAAATTCTATCCGATTCTTTGATCGCAGCGGATGTTGTTAAGCTGAATCTGGATGAACTGAAACTGATGGATGAACTTTTTCT
>JAHEDS010000165.1:0-1594 GCA_024641135.1 Flavobacteriales bacterium | reverse complement strand
ACAAGAGAAATAAAAGATAAAACAGTTTCAGCGGACTATTCTGTTCCGGAAGAAAAAGTAAATGATAAGTTCAGCATTATAAGAGTACGTGCCGGTGGTGGAAAGTATATCAGAAAAGAATTATTGTGGAATCATCTTGAAGAATTTGTTGATAAAAGTATAAAGCATATTAAGTCAGTTGGCAGATTGCCCGATATAATCCACAGCCACTATGCTGACGCTGGCTATGTCTGCACTGAACTCACGCAATTTTTCGGAATTCCATTTGTTCACACCGGTCATTCACTTGGCAGGGACAAGCTAAGAAAACTTTTAGACGATGGTATGTCCGAGGAAGACATTGAAAAAAGATATAAGCTCTCTCACCGCATAGAAGTTGAGGAGAGTATAATTTATCTGGCTAACTTAATAATCACCAGCACTCATCAGGAAATAAAAAACCAGTACGGAGATTACAAAAATACCTCACAGGAAAAATTCAGAGTTATTCCACCCAGCATTGATATTGATAGATTCTACGCATACAATGCAAGAATACCTCTCGAAGAAGAAAACGCCGAACTCATTAAGATGATAAGTGACAAGTTGTTGCAGTTTTTTGTTAGAATAGATAAGCCGCTGATATTTACGGTGTGTCGTCCGGATAAAAGAAAAAATATTTCAGGCTTGATCACTGCTTATGGTGAAGATAAAAAACTTCAGGAGAAAGCCAATCTTGCAATTTTTGCTGGTATAAGAACAGACATCCAAACTATGCCGGATAATGAAAGAGAAGTATTGACTGATATTCTTCTGCTTATGGATAAATATAATCTCTACGGGAAAATGGCAATTCCTAAGCGGCACGATACACAAAATGAAGTGCCCGAACTTTATAGAATATCGGCTGATACCGGCGGTGTTTTTATTAATGCAGCACTAACGGAACCATTTGGATTAACTTTAATTGAAGCCGCATCTTGTGGCGTTCCTGTTGTAGCAACTGATGACGGAGGTCCGCGGGATATAATTAAGAATTGTCGAAACGGAATACTGGTTGATGTTAGCAACACAAAAAATATTTCTGCTGCTATTAATAAAATTCTTGACGATAAAAAATTATGGCAGCAGTTTTCTGAAAACGGGATGAAGAACGTCAGAAAATATTATACGTGGAAAGCACACGTCTCAAGTTACATAAGTGAAATTGAAAAAATAGCCGGAAGCCGAAAAGACGATGAGAAAGTATTTGCCAAGGTTGGCAGAAAACTTTTGGATGTAAATAAGTTGATAGCCTCGGATATTGATCACACACTTCTTGGTGATGACAAAGCGCTAAAAGAATTTATTCAACACCTTGAAAAAACGGATTCGAAGGTTGGGTTTGCTGTAGCTACAGGAAGAACAGTTGACTCCGCGTTTAATGTTTTAAAAGAAAACAATGTCCCATATCCGGATATAATTATATCATCCGTTGGTGCCGAGATATATTATAACTACCATGGAAGGCTTATTTATTCCACAGGCTGGGATGCGCATATTAAGCATCAGTGGAAAAGAGAGAAGATCAAAAAACTTATGGAGCAATTCAAACTTCTGCAGTATCAGGAGGAAA
>JAHEDS010000021.1:30318-34511 GCA_024641135.1 Flavobacteriales bacterium | reverse complement strand
TAACAGCCACTTTCAGTACTCCACTTTTTGGAGAAGAACACAACGAGTAATCACGCCTTATTTCATGACCATCAAGGGTGGTTTTTAATGTAATATATTGCCCGGCTTTAAAGGAAAAAGTGTCCTTTAATTGTTCTGGTACATTAAAAGTGATACTTATTGATTTATTGGTTTCTCTGTTGATTTCTTTTACAGAAAGGTTATGAAATGAAGACATACGTTCTTTTTTTACAAAAGTAGTAAAGTTGATTTGTAAATTTTAACTTTGCTTGTAACAATTATAATAAAAACCGTACTCATAAAACTGTATGGCAATAATTATATTAACCATTAAAACTATTTCATGAAAAACTTACTACTAGGGTGTTTGTTTATAGTTGCCCTTGCGACACAAGCACAAGAGAATGTTACCTTTAAAAACCAAACCGTTGAATTTATAAAAATCACTGGCGCAGGCGCTGCGTTTGAAAACGCCATAGATCAAATTGGTGCCATGGTTTCAACAGAAAACAAAGAGGCTTACAAAAAAGAAGCAAATGGGACTTTAGATGGTTTATATGGAAAAATGGCAGAGCTTTATATGGCTGAATTCACTGCAGAAGAAATTGGCGTACTGGTGGAGTTTTACAATTCCGATTTAGGCAAAAAACTTGCTGGAAAGCAGTTAAGTCTTCAACAAAAAGCGATGTCTCTTGGGCAGTCTTGGGGTATGGAAGTGAGCGCTATTGCTCAAAAATTTAATTAATTTATCTAGTAAAGGCGTTAAAGAATGATTGTCTTTGCGTTCTTAACATCAACACCTAATTTAAAATTATGATTAAACGTTTTTTAAGTTTAGAGTGGAAATCATTTTTGAGATCTGCAAGCTTTGGCAAAGGGTTAGCTTTAAAAATTTTAATGGGATTTTTGGCACTTTATTTTATAGGTATCTTTTTAATTTTAGGAATAGCTCTGTATCCCGGTTTAAAAAAGATATTTCCAGATCAGGATCCTTTAACAATTGTAAATAGTGTATTGTTTTATTGGATTCTGGCGGATTTAGTTTTTAGGTTTTTTTTCCAAAAATTACCTGTAATGTTGGCAAAGCCATTACTCACACTACCAATTAAAACAAGTAAAATTGTAAATTTTGTTTTAAGTAAATCGGTGGGCTCATTTTTTAATATTCTTCCGCTTTTTGCTATAATACCATTTGGTGTAACCTTAATTTTTGAAAATTATCCTTTCAGTTCTGTCATTATATGGATGCTTTCTTTAATGCTTGTAACCCTTATTGTTAATTTTTTAAATTTTATCATTGAGAGTTATTCGTCTGAAACAGAGTTGTCCTATCTTCCTATTATTCTTTTAGTTGGTGGATTGTATGCTTTAAATTATTTTGAAATTATTTCTTTAGCGCAATTTGTAGGAAACGGGATAGAAGCTATTTATAATTTTCCGGCTTTAATCCTAATTTTAGTCCTTATTCTAATCGCCCTTTATAGTATTAACTTCAAAATACTGAGAAATAAGTTGTTTTTAGATAGTTCATTAAAAGCAAAAGTTAAAGAAGTCACTGTTTCTAATTTAGAATGGACAAGAAGTTTTGGAGAGATAGCTCCATTTATGCAATTAGATTTAAAACTTATTTGGCGAAATAAACGCTCAAAATCGTCTGTTTGGATACTGATTATAGGGCTACTTTATGGACTATTTTTTTATCCGCAACCAACCTATCAAGATATGCCGTGGTTTTTCGCCTTTATTGGGATTTTTGTAACGGGGATCTTTCTTATAAACTTTGGACAGTTTATACCAGCCTGGGATAGCGGCTATTACAAACTTTTAATGAGCCAGAATATTAAATATGAGCAATATTTAAAATCGAAATTTACACTTATGGCTTTAAGTGTGATAATGTTATTCGTGTTAAGTATACCGTACGTATATTTTGGCTGGAAAATTTTATTAGCCCATTTTGCCGCGGCCATTTACAATTTGGGAGTCAACACACATGTTATTTTATTAGGAGGCTCGTTTAACAGAAAAAAAATTGATTTAAATCAACGAGCAGCTTTTAATTATCAGGGAACTGGTGCTGTACAATGGCTCATTGGTATTCCTCTTATGGTTTTACCTTTGGGAATTTTTGCCTTATTTTATTTCTTAACGGGTTTTGAAATTGCTTGTTTATCTCTTGCTGTTCTTGGTATTATAGGGATAATATTTCATCAAAAATTAATGACGTTTATTACATCAAAATATATGCAATCAAAATATAAAATGATTGACGCCTTTAGTCAAAACAATTAACACTATACAACATGATATCTACATCAAATCTTTCAAAAAAATATAATACCAATATTGTTTTAAATATTGAATCGTTACAGATTCCAAAAGGACAAAGTTTTGGTTTAGTGGGAAACAATGGCGCCGGTAAAACTACTTACTTTAGTTTGCTTTTAGATTTAATTAAACCAACAACAGGTGAAATTATTAACAATGGCGTATTGGTGCAACATAGCGAAAATTGGAAACCATTTACATCTGCCTTTATTGATGAAAGTTTTTTGATTGGTTATTTAACAGCTGAAGAGTATTTTTATTTTGTTGGTGAATTGCGAGGGCTAAACAAAGCAGATATTGATTCGTTTGCAGGTAAGTTTGAAGACCTCTTTCATGGTGAAATTTTAAAACAGAAAAAGTATTTGCGTGATTTAAGTAAAGGAAATCAAAAAAAGGTTGGTATTGTTGCAGCTTTAATTGGAAACCCTGAAGTAATTATTTTAGATGAACCCTTCGCAAATTTAGACCCAACAACCCAGATTAGATTAAAACAAATTATTAAAGATTTAGCCGAAACAAAAGGGGTAACCGTACTTATTTCTAGTCATGATTTAATGCATGTAACCGATGTTTGTGAGCGTATTGTAGTGCTTGAAAAAGGGGAAATTGTAAAAGACCTTGAAACCAATGCGGCTACTCTAAAAGAGTTAGAAGCATATTTTGCTAATTAACACCTCGTCCAAAAGTTGTTTCATTTTATAGGTTAATCAAAAAAGATGCTTATTTTTACCTTCTTGCATAATATATGCGGGAGTTTATAGTTATTTATTAGACTAATTAGACAGGCATTGAAAACATCTTTAAAACTTATACTAGTTGTAGTATTAACTTCAGTTTTTGTGACAAGTTGTTCACGAAAAAAGGACAGTTTTATGAGTCGTAATTATCATGCGGTTACGGCGGAATACAATGCCCTTTATAATGGCTTTTTAGCCTTAGAAGAAGGAAGAAAAGCACTTAACGAATCCTATACCGATAATTACTGGGATATATTGCCTATTGAACGTATGCAAATTTTGGATGAAATTATTCTTCCGGGGCAATCTAAAAACGAGAATTTTAACAGAGCAGAAGAAAAAGCTGTCTTGGCTATTCAGAAGCATAGTATGAACATTCAAGGGAAAGAAGAAAACCCACAAATGGATGAAGCGTATTTGCTGCTAGGAAAAGCAAGATATTTTGATCAGCGATTTGTTCCGGCGTTAGAAGCGTTTAATTATATTTTGTACAAATATCCCGCTAGCGATAATATAAATCAAGCTAAAATTTGGCGTGAAAAAACAAACATTCGGTTAGATAACGATGAACTCGCTATTAAAAACTTAAAACGCCTTTTAAAACAGGAGCAAATAAAAAATGAGGATTTGGCAGATGCTACAGCGATATTAGCACAGGCGTATTTAAACACAAAATCTGTAGATAGTGCTATTACCGAATTAGAAATTGCTGCAAAAGCTACTAAAAGCAATGATGAACGAGGAAGGTATCGATTTATTCAAGGACAGTTATATAACACCTTAGGTTATAAAGACAGTGCGAATTTTGCTTTTGATAAAGTTATAGAACTAAATCGTAAAACACCACGCATTTATTTGATTAGTGCTCATTTAGAGAAAATTAAAAATTTCGATTATGAAACTGGAGATAAACAGGCGTGTTTAGAACTATTAACTGATCTTGAAGAAAATCGCGAAAACAGACCTTTTCTTGATAAAATATATCATCAAATAGGGGAGTATTATCAATATAATAATTCGGAATATTTAGCAATTTCATATTACAATAAATCCTTAAGAGCAGATTCAAGAGATAAGGAATTAAAAGCAAGAAATTATCAAATTCTTGGGGACATTAGTTTTGATAAT
>JAHEDS010000021.1:21018-30218 GCA_024641135.1 Flavobacteriales bacterium | reverse complement strand
ATATAATAATTCGGAATATTTAGCAATTTCATATTACAATAAATCCTTAAGAGCAGATTCAAGAGATAAGGAATTAAAAGCAAGAAATTATCAAATTCTTGGGGACATTAGTTTTGATAATTCTGTGTATAAAGAAGCGGGAGCTTATTATGACAGCACGATGACTAACATGGTGTTAAATTCTAAACCGTACCGCATTATTAAACGCAAAAGAGACAATTTAGAAGACGTTATCTATTATGAAGCTATAGCACAGGTAAATGACAGTATTTTAAGATTGGTTAATTTACCGGATGCAGATAGAGTTACATATTTCCAAGAGTTAATCGACGAATTAAAAATTAAGGAACAAGAAGAAAAACAGAAACAAGAAATAGCTGAAAGAAATAGCGGCATTATTTCTAATGTTGGCATAGGTAATTTAAATCCTGCTGCCCCCAGAGGGGGATTACCAAATCAATCAAGTTTTTTCTATTTTTATAATCCTACGACTGTTGCCTATGGTAAAAATGAATTTTTAAAAATTTGGGGAAGTCGAACATTAGAGGATAATTGGAGATGGTCAAATAAGGCTATATCAAACATAAATAACAATGAAATAAACAATGATGTAATTGCGGTTGCAACTGCAGAAGAACTCTACGACCCACAATTTTATATTTCTAAAATTCCAACCGAACCAAAACAAATAGATAGTATTGCTAAAGAACGAAATTTCGCTTACTACCAATTAGGCTTGATATATAAAGAGAAATTTAAAGAATATAACTTGTCTAAAAACAAGTTTGAATTCTTGCTTAAAAAAAATCCAGAAGAACGATTAATATTACCTTCAAAATACAATTTGTATAAAATTTATGCGCTTCTTGGCAAAAATGATGAAGCCTCTATTGCTAAGAATGAAATTATTAGCGATTATCCCGATTCTCGTTATGCCATTATCTTGAGTAATCCGGAATTAGCAGATTTGAAAGATGAAAATAGTGCTGAAAGTGTTTATGAAAACCTATTTCAAATGTATGAAAATCAGGAATATGAACAGGTAATATCAAAATGTGACACCTATATAAATGTCTTCGATGGAGAAGACATTGTTCCTAAATTAGAATTATTAAAAGCTAGCTCTACAGGTAGATTATATGGTTATGAGTCTTATAGTAAAGCTATAAATTATGTAGCTGTAACTTTTGCAAACACGCCAGAAGGGCAACAGGCACAAGATATAGAAACCAACCTTTTGCCCAGGATTCAAAACAGCGAATTTGTTTTAGATTCTTTGGCGAACAATTATAAAGTGATTTTTCAATTTGAAAATGCAGAGTCTTTAGAAATTAAAACCTTCCAAGAAACATTAGAAAAAGTTTTAAAGAATATAAAATATTATGAGTTGACTTCATCTATAGATGTGTATAATACAAACACAACCTTTGTAGTGGTTCATGGTCTAAAAAACAAGGTGGTTGCCAATACCTTTAATCAACTTTTATCAAAAGAAGATATAAAAAAAATTAAGAAACCTTATTTTGCAATATCCTCACCAAATTATCAAATTATTCAAATCCACAAAAACTTGGATTCTTATTTAAATTCCGACAATAATTAAATTAATAGCAATATGTTTTCCACTAATAAAAAAGATAAAAACATGGAAGAAATTACCTCAAGTCAAAATATTGTAGCACAGGGAACGAAAATTACTGGCGATTTTGTAAGTGAAGGAGATTTTAGAATCGACGGAACCGTTGAAGGTAATATTAAAACCTCAGGTAAAGTTGTCGTTGGTAAATCAGGCTTTATAAAAGGAACTTTACAAGGAACAGACGCTCATTTCGAAGGCAAGTTTTCCGGAAAGTTAAATTTAACAGGAATGTTGACATTAAAGTCTTCAGCAAATATTGAAGGAGAAGTTTTAGTAAGTAAGCTTTCTGTAGAACCCGGAGCAAATTTTAATGTGACCTGCAGTATGAAGGGTATGGTTAAAGAAATTAACAAAGGTGGACAACGACAAGAAACCGGAAAAACCGCTTAAAAATGTAGCGATACTCTCTGGTATTGCTATACAAATGGGTATTACCATCTATTTGTTTGTGGTTTTAGGAAAGTGGTTAGATAATAAGTTTAATAACGGAGAGAAACTTTATATAATTGTAATGACTCTTTTAGGGGTAGCCATTTCATTATACGCCGTAATTAAACAGGTTAATAGAATTAAGTATTAATGCGTAACTCTTTTTTTACATTTACTATTAAAGCAACAATATTTTTACTAGTTGCTTTTTGTGCTCACATCGTTACTCTTAAATTATTTGATTTACCCCTTTTCGACAATAAAATTGTCCTAAGCTACATTGTTAACTATGCTTTAATAGTACTTGTTTTCGGAGTGCTATTTCTTTTACAAAACAAATACAAAAGCCAATTAGGCTTTCTATTTCTGGCGGGAAGTTTATTTAAGTTTGCCGTGTTTTTTATTGTTTTCTACCCCATTTTTAAAGAAGACAATCATATGTCTAAGCTTGAATTTGCCTCTTTTTTTATTCCGTACAGTATAGGGCTTATTTTGGAAACATTTAGCTTGAGCAAATGGTTGAATAAACTAGAATAATCATGTCTTTAAATAGGTTATTTAAGACTAAATAAATAAAATATAAAATTGTTTTTGTTTTTGAGATAAAAACATACCTTTGCAGCGATTTTTAAGCCACTATTAGTTAGAGTAATATGCCAAGAAAAATAACTTTATTAACAATACCTTTATTTCTATTTTTAACATCCTTAATGTCTTATGGGCAAGAAGGGCACGGAGATAGTCATACTACAGATGAACCTAAAAAGGATCAGAAATCTGAAATTAAAGAATATATTCAACACCATTTACAAGATTCTTATGATTTTGGACTATTCTCATGGGTCAATGAATCTGGAGAGCACAAATATTTCGGATTTCCATTACCTGTCATTTTATGGGACAATGGGTTAAAAGTGTTTTCTTCCTCTAAATTTCATCATGGCGAAGCTGTGGCTGAGGTGAATGGTAGTTTTTATAAAGTTTATCATGCCAAAATTTACAAAGTAGATGGTCAGGATGGGCAGATTATTGAAGATGAACATCATCATGCTGTAAATGAAAAACCTTTAGATTTTTCAATAACTAAGAATGTTGCTTTGATTTTTATGGTGTTTGGTATCTTGTTCTTTATGTTTAGCAGAATGGCTAAATCGTATAAGAAAAACAATGGATTACCAACTGGAACTGGGCGTTTATTAGAGCCAATAGTGCTTTATGTTCGTGATGAAATAGCTATTCCAAATATTGGAGAGAAGCATTACAAAAGATACATGAGTTATTTGTTAACTGTGTTTTTCTTTGTGTGGATTGTTAACCTTTTTGGCTTAACACCAATTGGAATGAATTTAACAAATAATATTGCAGTAACATTTTGTTTAGCAATTATTACATATTTAATTACAACCTTTTCTGGAAATGCAAATTACTGGAAACATATTTTTTGGATGCCAGGAGTTCCTGTGCCAATGAAAATTATATTAGCACCAATTGAATTATTAGGGACGTTTATTAAACCATTCGCATTAATGATTCGTTTGTATGCAAATATAACAGCAGGACACATTGTTTTAATGAGTATCATTGGGATGATGTTCGTGTTTAACAATTGGATTGGAAGTTCGTTGTCATTTTTATTAGCGTTTGTCCTAGGGATTTTAGAGTTGTTAGTTGCCGCTTTACAAGCGTATATTTTTACAGTGCTATCGGCCTTATATTTTGGGATGGCTGTTGAAGAACATCATGATGAGGCACATTAATAAATTGAATGTTTAATTTTTAATATATATATTTTATGGAGATTCCAGCTATCGTAGGTGCAGGTTTAGTAGTAATTGGAGCAGGTATTGGTATTGGTAGAATCGGTGGTTCTGCTATGGAAGCAATCGCTCGTCAACCTGAAGCTACAGGAAAAATTCAAACAGCTATGCTTATTGCAGCAGCGTTGATTGAAGGTATTGGGTTTGCTGCATTATTTGCAGTTTAAAAACAATCACATTAAGAAACAGCTATAACGGTTGGTTATAGCTGTTCTTTAAAATTAAACAGAATTGTTTTAAAACATTAATTATTATGGAAGAATTATTTTCAGGGTTTTCTTTAGGGTTGTTTTTTTGGCAAACAGTGCTATTTTTAGCGCTAGTATTTTTATTAAAAAAGTTTGCTTGGAAACCAATTTTAGATTCGGTTAACGAAAGAGAAGAAGGTATAAAAGAGGCGTTAGATTCTGCTGAAAAGGCAAAATTAGAAATGGAAAACCTTCAGGCAGATAATCAAAAGTTATTAAAAGAAGCAAGAGCAGAGCGTGAAGCGATGTTAAAGGATGCGCGTGACATTAAGAACAAAATGATAGAGGACGCTAAAGGCGAGGCAAAGGAAGCTGCAGGGAAATTAATTGAACAAGCACAGGCTTCTATTGAGTCTGAAAAGAAAGCTGCTATTGCTGAATTAAAGGCGCAAGTGGCTGGGTTATCAATTGAAATCGCAGAAAAAGTAGTTCGTCAGGAATTATCTAATAAAGACAAGCAGGTTAAACTGGTTGAGTCTATGTTAGGAGACGCAAAATTAAACTAAAAATAAATGGCAGGAGCAAGAGCAGCAATACGTTATGCAAAAGCAATTTTAAGTTTAGCAACGGATCAAAAAAAGGCCGATGCGGTTAATAGCGATATGTTGTTAATGGCAGATACTTTTGCAAAGAATGTTGAGTTAAGCGATATGCTTAATAATGCAGTGATAAAATCTGACGCAAAGAAAGCCGTATTATTAGCAGTATTCCCTAAATTGAATAAGATTAGTTCGGACTTGTTTGATGTTCTAATTACAAATAAAAGAGTTGGTATTTTAAACGAAATAGCGATTCATTATAGTGTGCTGTTTGATGCATTAAGTGGAAAAGAGAATGCTTCTGTAACGACAGCAATCCCTATGACAAAGGAGTTGGAATTGAAAGTACTTACTAAAGTAAAGGAGCTAACAAACAAAGAGGTTGTTCTTGAAAATATAGTAGATGAAAGCATTTTAGGTGGTTTTATCTTAAGAGTTGGAGACAAGCAATATAACGCAAGTGTTTCAAATAAGCTTAACAAATTAAAAAGAGAATTTACATTAAATTAAATATAAGATGGCAGAAGTAAAACCGGCTGAAGTATCAGCAATCTTAAAACAGCAACTTGCAGGATTTGATGCATCAGCATCATTGGATGAAGTAGGGACAGTATTAACTGTTGGTGATGGTATTGTACGTGCTTACGGACTTTCAAATGTTCAATACGGAGAATTAGTTGAATTTGAAGGTGGTTTAGAAGGAATAGTTCTTAACCTTGAAGAAGACAATGTTGGTATTGTATTATTGGGGGCTTCAGTAGGAGTTAAAGAAGGATCTACAGTGAAACGTACAACAAGAATTGCTTCTATTAATGTTGGAGAAGGGATTGTAGGGCGTGTTGTAGATACTTTAGGGTCTCCAATTGACGGAAAAGGTCCAATCTCTGGCAAAACTTACGAAATGCCTTTAGAGCGTAAAGCTCCTGGGGTTATTTTCCGTGAACCAGTAACAGAGCCATTACAAACAGGTATTAAATCAATTGATGCCATGATTCCGGTTGGAAGAGGACAACGTGAATTGGTAATTGGTGACCGTCAAACTGGAAAAACAGCGGTTTGTATCGATACCATTTTAAATCAAAAGGAATTTTACGATGCAGGTGAACCTGTATATTGTATATATGTTGCCGTTGGTCAAAAAGCATCAACAGTGGCTTTAATTGCTAAAACTTTAGAAGATAAAGGCGCTCTAGCTTATACAACCATTGTAGCTGCTAATGCATCAGACCCGGCTCCTATGCAGGTTTATGCACCATTTGCTGGGGCTGCTATTGGAGAATATTTTAGAGACACAGGTCGCCCTGCTTTAATTATCTATGATGATTTATCAAAACAAGCAGTAGCATACCGTGAGGTGTCTTTATTATTACGTCGTCCACCAGGACGTGAAGCGTATCCTGGAGACGTTTTCTATTTACACTCAAGATTATTAGAGCGTTCTGCAAAAGTTATTAATGATGATGCCATCGCAAAAAACATGAATGACTTGCCAGATTCATTAAAACCTTTGGTTAAAGGTGGAGGGTCATTAACAGCCTTACCAATTATTGAAACGCAAGCAGGAGACGTATCAGCTTATATTCCTACAAACGTAATTTCTATTACAGACGGACAAATTTTCTTAGATGGCGATTTGTTTAACTCTGGTGTGCGTCCAGCAATTAACGTTGGTATTTCTGTATCTCGTGTTGGTGGTAACGCTCAGATTAAATCAATGAAAAAGGTTGCGGGAACATTAAAATTAGACCAAGCACAGTATCGTGAATTAGAAGCATTTGCTAAGTTTGGTTCAGATTTAGATGCGGTTACATTAAACGTTATTGAAAAAGGAAAACGTAATGTGGAGATTTTGAAACAAGCACAAAACGATCCTTTTAAAGTTGAAGACCAAACTGCTATTATTTATGCAGGAACTAAAAACTTATTAAGAGATGTGCCTGTTGAAAAGATTAAAGAATTTGAAAGAGATTATTTAGAATTCTTAAGAGCTAAACACAGTGATGTTTTAGCTTCGTTAAAAGCCGGTAAATTAACAGATGAGGTTACTGATACTTTAACAAAAGTAGCAAAGGATTTATCAAGTAAATTTAAAGCATAATTAGATTTTAGTATTGAGTAGTGAGTTGTTAACTCGCTACTGAATACTCAATACTAACAACTAACATATGGCAAACTTAAAAGAAATACGTAACAGAATATCATCGGTATCTTCAACGATGCAGATTACAAGCGCCATGAAAATGGTGTCTGCTGCAAAATTAAAGAAGGCACAAGATGCTATTACCGCAATGCGTCCATATGCAGATAAGTTAACGGAGCTTTTACAAAGCTTAAGTGCGACTTTAGATGCAGATTCTGGAAGTAAATACTCAACGCAACGTGAAATTAATAAAGTATTAATAGTTCCAATAACATCAAATAGAGGGTTATGTGGTGCTTTTAATTCTAATATTATTAAACAAACACAACACTTAATAAGTAATGACTATTCTGGTAAGAAAGTATCTGTTTTTGCAATTGGCAAAAAAGGAAACGATGCGTTTACTAAGAAAAAAATAGTTGTAGCTAATGAAAGTAGTGTTTTTGATAATTTAACTTTTGAAAATGTTGCTGATATTGCAGAGGTGTTGATGCATAAATTTGTTTCTGGTGAGTTTGATAAAATAGTTATAGTTTATAACAAGTTTAAAAATGCTGCAACTCAAGAGGTAATGACCGAACAGTTTTTACCAATAGTTTCAACTCAACAAGACGCCAATGTTAATTTAGACTATATTTTTGAGCCTTCTAAAGTGGAGATTGTTGAACAATTAATTCCTAAGTCTTTAAAAACGCAATTATTTAAAGGAATTAGAGATTCTTTTGCTAGCGAACATGGTGCACGTATGACAGCCATGCACAAAGCAACAGATAATGCAACAGAGTTAAGAGACCAACTTAAGTTAACATATAACAAAGCACGTCAAGCTGCAATTACTAACGAAATTCTTGAAATTGTTGGTGGGGCAGAAGCTTTAAACAATTAGAATTAGCGAAGCGATTCAAATTTTTAATGATTAATCAGCCTTGTTAAAATAATTTCAGTGCTTATAAAATATAAAACCTCACAATTTGTGAGGTTTTTTTATGGCATTAATTTTGAAAGGGTATCTTTATAATATGAATCTTACATCATGAAAATTATTAAAACTATATTTTCTTTTCTTTCAATTTGTCTTATAGTGATTTTAGGATCTCAGTGTAGTTCGGCTCAAAAAATAGAACCTGTCGCTCCTTTAAAAATAGGAAATGTTTATTATCAAAGTTGGATTGCAGGAATTGAAGGAGGGGGCTCTGGAATTAATTTATATATTCCTATTATTTTAAATAAAAATAATATAGAAATGGATAGTGTTTATTTTCAGGGTAAAAGCGCAAAACTGGAATTTAATGATAAGTCAGAAGCTATAGGAAGATTTTCAACAGAGATTAATCGAAAAAAGGACATTATAATGAGTAATGAACCTTACGCTGAATATGGTAATCAAATTAAAAGAACCCCACTTAAAACGCCTTTTCAGTTAAAAGACAACCAATGTGTTGTTTCTTATAAAAAAGGGTCAGAAATCAAGTATTTTATGGTTGATAGCATTACAAAAAAGCCATTACTTGCTTTTCCTAGTGCACCGCATAATAAGGAATAATGTATTTTTGCTTAAGAATAGCTAAAAACGTATTTTTGGCCATATAAAAAATCACTTTTGGGCGTACTAAAAACATTATTTAAACAAACATTTATTTATGGTTTAGCAACTGTTTTACCAAGAATGTTAAGCTTTATTTTAGTACCACTATATACAACAAAGGGAGTATTATCTTCGGTGGCAGAATACGGGCAGGTATCTGTAATTTTTTCATATTTCGTGCTTTTTAATGTGGTTTTGGCTTATGGCATGGAAACGGCTTTTTTCAGATTTTTCAACAAAGAAAAAAATGAAAGCCAAGTAATTGGAACGTCTACTATTTCATTAATTGTATCCTCTTTTGGATTTTTTATAGTAGCATTATTCTTTCAAAACCAAATAGCATTATTTATAGATATTGATGTTAAATATATCAATTTAGTGATATGGATATTGCTTTTGGATGCCCTTACAATAATTCCGTTCGCCTGGTTGAGAGCCACTCAACGACCAATGAGGTATGCATTTATTAAAATTTTTAATGTTTTTATAAACCTTGGTTTTAATTTATTTTTCTTATTAGCGCTAAAGGATTTAGCTTCAAAAGGGACATTTTTTGAAAACATTTATAAGACCAACTTTGAAATCAGTTATATTTTTATCGCCAATTTAATAGCAAGTGGAGTCACTTTATTATTAATGTTCCCTTTTTATATTAAGGCTAAGTATGTGTTTGATAGGGTTCTTTGGAAATCTATGATTCGGTATTCTTTGCCAGTTTTAGTCGCAGGAATTGCATTTTCAATAAACGAAACTTTTGACAGGATTTTACTTAAAGAGTTATTACCGCCAAATATTGCAGAAAC
>JAHEDS010000021.1:0-20918 GCA_024641135.1 Flavobacteriales bacterium | reverse complement strand
CTAAAAAAGATAGGATTGTATTTAGTGTTATCGATTGGGTTTTCGGTGTTGTCATTTTATAAATTTAGAGAAGATTATTCAATTGGGATATTAATGTTAGTTGTATTTTTGACAATCATTTTTATTTCAGAGAAAACACAATTAAAGCAATTACTAAAGAAATAATATGCAAATAAAAATAATTAACAAGTCATCACACGACCTGCCGAGTTATGAAACTATAGCTTCGGCAGGTATGGATTTAAGAGCTAATATTTCAGAAGAAATTATTTTAAAACCATTAGCAAGAGTGATTGTTAAAACGGGATTGTTTATTGAACTTCCTATTGGGTATGAAGCACAGGTTCGACCAAGAAGTGGATTGGCAGCAAAAAAAGGGGTTACTGTTTTAAATACACCAGGCACGGTTGATGCTGATTACCGTGGAGAAATAGGAGTTATTTTAGTGAATCTTTCAAGTGAAGAGTTTATAATTGAAAATGGAGAACGGATAGCACAATTAGTGATTGCTAAACATGAACGGGCCGAATGGAAACAAGTAGGTGAACTTTCTGAAACTTCGAGAGGCGAAGGAGGCTTTGGGAGTACAGGAACTAAATAATTAAAACAAAAAAAGAAAAGCATTATATGAAAATAATTGTACCCATGGCAGGAAGAGGTTCTCGCTTAAGACCACATAGCATAACAGTTCCAAAACCATTAATACCAGTTGCCGGACAGCCAATAGTTCATAGATTAGTTAAGGATATTGTAAAGGTTTTAAATCAACCAATTGATGAAATAGCATTTGTTCTTGGAGACCCCGCCTTCTTTGGTGATGAAGTGGTTGATAGTTTAAAAAAATTAGCAACTAATTTAGGGGCAAAGGCATCCATATATCGACAAGACCAACCCCTAGGCACAGGTCATGCAATAATGTGTGCTAAAGAATCGTTGTCTGGACCGGCGGTTATTGCCTATGCAGACACACTTATTAGAGCCAATTTTAGTTTAGACTCCGAGGCCGATGCTGTTATTTGGGTAAAACAAGTGGATAAACCGGAAGCTTTTGGTGTAGTGAAATTAAATCAAAAGGATGAAATTGTTGAATTGGTAGAAAAACCAAAAGACTTTGTAAGCGATTTAGCAGTCATAGGAATATACTACTTTAAGGATGTTGCCGTTTTAAAACAAGAGTTACAACATGTATTAGATAATAATATTGTTAATGGTGGAGAGTATCAAATTAATGATGGTATAAAAGGCATGATGGCAAAAGGAAAAGTCTTTAAAACGGGACAAGTTGAAGAATGGATGGATTGTGGAAATAAGGAAGTTACAGTTGAAACCAATACCAGAATGCTTGGTTTCTTGCAATCGGATGGAGAAGAACAAATGATAGCCTCTTCAGTTAAAATTAATAATTCAAAAATTATTGAACCCTGTTTTATAGGTGAAGATGTGATTTTGACTAATACTACTGTGGGCCCTAATGTGTCAATTGGCAATAGGTGTATTATTGAAAATTCAACTATTAAAAACAGTTTAATACAAACAAATACAACGATTAAAAATGCCCATTTAGATGATGCAATGATTGGAAACCATGTGTCTTATAACGGAAATTTCAAGGCTATAAGTATTGGAGATTATTCCGTTTTGGAATAACTTTTGATTCCACTAGTATTTAAAAATAAATCAACTCAATTTGAAACATAGAATCTATATTGTCTTTATTTTGTTGGGAATCCTGTTGTTTCCACAACATCAATATGGACAGGTGGATTTTAACCAAAAGCCAAATGATGATTTAGGGGATGTAGACGATCAATTTCAGGAACTATTTTTTGAAGCTTTAAAACAGAAGGGTATTGAAAATTATGACCGTTCTGCAGAGGCTCTTTTAAAGTGTATTGAGCTAGATAACTCTCAATCTGTATTGTATTTTGAATTAGGCAAAAATTATATACAACTTAAAAATTTTGGAGCCGCTGAAGATGCTTTAAAGACTGCCGTAAATAAACAAGCAGATAACGAATGGTATTTAGGCACTTTGTATGATTTGTATGTTCAGCAAAACGACCAAGATAAAGCCATAAAAACCTTAAAGGAACTTGTTAGTTACTATCCGGCTTATAAGGAAGAGTTGGTCGGCCTATATATATCAACTAAAAAATATAATGACGCTTTGAAGTTGTTAGATGAGTTGGATGTTGAATTGGGGATTTCTGGGACCAGAGATTACATGCGAAATCAAATATATGCTGCAACAGGAAGAAAAAAAGATCAAATAAAAAATTTAGAAAAACGCGTTGATAATAATCCAGATAATGAAGCCAATTATTTAGCACTTATTTATCGATATAGTGAAAATAATGAAAATGAAAAAGCGTTTGAAACAGCTAAGGAACTGCTTAAAACCAATCCCGACTCACAACTAGCTCATTTGGCCCTTTATAAATTTTATTTGGAAAAGAATGAGGCCGAAAAAGCCATAGAATCTATGAAGATTGTTATTCAAAGTAGTCAAATAAAGCCGGAGGCGAAACTAAAAGTGCTTTCAGATTTTATTGGATTTGTTGGTAAAAACCCACAATACGAATCGGTTTTGGTTGAAGCTACAACATTGGCGGGAGACACAAAAAACGCAAAGTCTTTTATTGAAATAGCCCAGTATTATTTAACTAAGGGAGATAGCAATAAAGCTTTAGAATTTTATGAACAAGCCTTAGCTCTAGAAAGTGATAATTTTGGTGTATTACGCAATATTTTATTACTACATATAGATTTAATGCAGTACGAAGTAGCTGTTACAAAATGTAAAAGTACACTAGAAAAATATCCCTCAATGCCTATAGTATATTTAATAAATGGCGTGGCTTTAAATAAACTAAAAAGAGCCAATGAAGCCCTTTCGGTTTTAGAAACTGGCTTAGATTTTATTATAGATGACTCCAAAATGGAAATTGATTTTTATAACCAAATGAGTATTGCATATACCTTATTGAACAATGAATCTAAAGCCAAAGCGTTTAGCGATAAGGCCAAACAATTAGAAACCTCAAATTAGAAATTTGCATATGCACAATAAATGCCGCCCTTTAATTCTCATTTTATTATTCATTTTTATTGGGTTTTCAGGTTGTAAATCAACCAAAACATTAAAATCTGGCGACGGTAATTTAAAGTTATCAACCAAACAGCTTTTAAAGGAAAACGCTAAAACAACCGCAACATTTAAAACCCTCTCTTCACGGGTAAAAATTGATATTTATGAAGGTGAAAAGACCAGCGGATATACTGTTAATTTGAGAATGGAAAAGGACCAGAAAATTTTATTAATGTCTACTCCAATATCAGTTGTTAAGGCTTTAATCACACCCGAAAAAGTTAGCTTTTATAATAAGCTGGATAATACTTATTTTGAAGGCGATTTTAAGTATTTGAGTGAATTATTAGGAACCGAATTAGATTTTCAAAAAGTTCAAAATTTATTACTAGGTGAAGCGTTGTTTAGCTTAAAAGAAAACACATTTAATGTTTCGGTCAATGAAAAAGAATATGTACTACAGCCAAAAAAGCAAAACACTCTTTTTGAATTATTTTATCTGATTAATCCTTCTCATTTCAAAATTACTTCACAGCAAATATCTCAGGTGAAAGAACAACGGCATTTACAAATAGATTACAAAACCTATCAACAAGTCGATAAACAAATTCTGCCTGAGCGTATTAAAGTAATTGCTTTAGAAGGTGTTGAGGAAATGATTATTGAGATGGAGTTTAAAGGAGTATCTTTGAATGAAGATTTAAGGTTCCCATTTAAAATTCCGTCTGGACTTAAAGAAATTAAGCTTTAATGAAAAGTAGAAAAACCATTTTTAAACTAATGATTTGCTTGTTTTTACTTGCAAATACAGTGGGCTTTTCACAAAATAAAAAACAAGAGGAACTTGAAGAAAGAAGGCAAGAATTACGACAAGAAATTAATAAGATAAACCAGCTACAACAAGAAAATAAATCTAAAGAAAAATCACAACTATCGTTAATTGTTAACTACAATTATAAAATTAATGTTCTTAATAATCTAATTTCAGTAACCAATCAACAAGCAAATCTTTTAACTAGAGAAATTAATTCCAATCAAAAAAATATAACCAATTTACGCGATGAATTAAAAGAGCTTAAAGCAGATTATGCCGAAATGATTGTGAAATCATATAAAAGCAAAAACCAACAAAGTAGAATTATGTTTTTGTTGTCTTCAAATAATTTTAAGCAAGCATATAAGCGTTTGCAATACATGAAGCAATATTCCGATCATCAAAAACAACAAGGGCAGGAAATCAAGATTAAAAGTGAGGAGTTACAAAGTATTAACGCAAGTTTACTCGCTCAGAAGCAAGAAAAACAACAACTAATCGAAGAGAATAGAGCGGTTCAAAAAACACTTGAAGAAGAACGCAAGCAGCATCAAACTTTGATGGTATCCATTAAGAAAAATATTAATGTTTATGCTGCTCAAATAAAAGCGAAACAACAGGAAGCAGACAGAATTGATAAAGAAATAAATAGAATTATTAGAGAAGCCATTGTGTCTTCTAATAAAAAGGCAGGGAAGTCTGAATCTTCAATAGGGTTTGCTTTAACAGCCGAGGAAAAAGTCTTGGCGTCCAATTTTGTTTCAAATAAAGGCAAATTGCCTTGGCCTGTTGAAAAGGGCTATGTTACAGTAGGCTATGGTACACAACCGTCCCCAATAGATAGATCGTTAACAATTAGAAGTAACGGTGTGAGAATAGCGACCGAAAAAGGAGCGAAAGTAAGGGCCGTTTTTAATGGAGAAGTGAGTAGGATTATTGTAATTAAAAACGCTAATCCTATTGTAATGATACGTCATGGTAATTTCATAACGGCTTACAAAAACCTTTCAAAAGTTTATGTTAAGGAAGGGGATAAAGTCACTACAAAACAAGACCTTGGAGAAGTATTTACTAACCCATCAAATGGAGACACTATTTTAAACTTTATTATTTACGAAAACTTAAACACATTAAATCCGGCAGAATGGATTTATAAAATGTAATTTTTATTTATTGAAATAGGAATGTTTTAATTAAACAAACAATGCTTTTAGCTCAGTAGCATCATTTGGTTTTATTTTTCCTGCTAATAATAAGCTTAGTTGTTTTCTTCTTAAAGCAGCATCATACCGGTCTTTTTCCAGCTTTGTTTCTGGCAGTACTTCCGGAACTTCAATTGGTTTTCCTGTTTCATCAACAGCTACAAAGGTGTATATACCTTCATTAGCCTTAGTTTTAGCACCAGACTCTCTATCTTCTATCCAAACATCTATAAACACCTCCATAGACGTGTTAAATGCCCTAGAAACCTTTGCCTCAACTGTAACCACACTTCCTAATGGAACAGCTCTGCTAAAGGCCACATGATTCACTGATGCGGTTACTACAATTCGCCTACAGTGTCTTCTGGCCGCAATACTAGCTGCTCGATCCATTCGGGCTAATAATTCACCTCCAAATAAATTATTTAAAGGATTGGTTTCTCCCGGAAGGACCATATCGGTCATTATGGTTTTAGATTGTTCGGGTGATTTTGCTGCCATCAGTTTGTTTTTTATGATGCTGCAAAGGTAAAACGATTTTAGCGTTTTATAAAAGGGTTTTAAATATAATTCGAACAGGGTTCTATTATAAAAACAAATATAATTTTAAAGAATAGGAGGATTTAATCTAATTTTTTTACAAGCAACCAAGCGTCCTTGTTACTTGTTTTTCTAATCTTGTGAAGTGCATCTAGAGCTTCTTCACTGTTTTCATAACTAGCGTAAACTACTTCGTGCAGACCATATTTGTTAACGCCAATTTTTCTTGCCTTATAACCTTCTGCCTTCAACTGATTAATCTTTTTTTCACAGTTTTCTTCAACTCTAAATGCTCCGGCTACAATATGATAAATACCAACTTGTTTGCTAACATTAAAAGTAACCGCGGGAAGTGGATTTTCAATTACAAAAGTGGCTTCTTGAATTTTATTATCTAATTTTTGATGTGCTTCTTCTTGCGCTAATTGATTATGTGTTTCAATCTGGTTTACATAATAATTTGAAGCTACATAACCTCCCAACGTTAAAGCAATTATGGCAACTGCGGCATATCTGAAATAAGGAATCGATTTACGTTTTTCTGGTGTAAAAGCAATAGGTATTTCTTTCTGAAGAGTCTGAGCGGTCTCTTTATAAACTTCTCTTGTAATGGCAGGAGAAACAAATTGAGCTAATCCAAAGGCATCGGTTAAATAATTAAGATGATAAGACGGCTCAAACAGAATTTTACCTTCGTTATTAAAAACGATATCACCAATATTATTAAAAGTAAGGGTTTCGCCCTGTGTTAAAAGCGATTTAAGGATTTTTACTCGTTTCTGAATTTTTTCATTAGCTAATTCAAAAGGAATTTTTTCTACATCGGCAATATAATGAGCTAATAGACCATCATTTTTCTGAATCTGTTCATTAAATGATAGATTTTTTTTAGGAGGATAAAATGTGTTCGTAGAGCCATTAATAACAGCAGGTACTCTTTGTGTTAAAAAGGCGCCAAATTCTGGTACCGTTACGCATTCATATCTATATAGTAAATCGCTGATGTAGGTTTCTAATTGCATAAAAACAAAGTTAAAAAATTATGCTTTTACATAACATTTTGACAAAACTATTTATTAACATCGCAAAAATTACTTACTTGTAAGCTTTAAATCAATACTTTAAAATGAAAGAAATCGAGCTGCTTAATGTTTTAGCTTTACAACATGTCGCTAATATTGGCGATATTACCGCTAAAAAACTAATTTCTCATTGTGGTTCTGCCGAGGCTGTTTTTAAAGAAAAGAAACAAAATCTGTTAAGAATAGAAGGGATTGGGAGCACTATGATTAATGATTTATTTGCGACAAATCATCATAAAGCAGCCGAACTTGAACTCCTTTTTATTAAGAAAAACAATGTTATTTGTTTGTATTTTGACGATCCAGATTATCCAGAAAAGCTGAAGCATTGTGTTGACGGACCAGTTTTATTATTTCAGTCTGGAGAAATAAATTTAAAAAACCGCCATATTATAAGTGTTGTAGGAACAAGAAAAATAACCACTCAGGGGGTTGCTTTTTGTGAAAATTTAATTGAGCAATTAGCACCTTATAACCCTGTTATTGTTTCTGGTTTTGCCTATGGAACAGATATTACCGCTCACAAATCAGCATTGAAGAATAATTTACAGACTATTGGCTGTTTAGCTCACGGATTAAATCAAATATATCCTAAAGTACATAAAAAATACATGTCTGAGATAGAAAATAACGGGGGTTTTTATACGGATTTTTGGAGTAGTGACAAATTTGACAAAAACAATTTTTTAAAGCGTAATCGAATTATTGCTGGTTTGAGCGAAGCTACTATTGTTATTGAATCTGCTGAAAGAGGGGGTAGTTTAGTTACTGCCGATATTGCTAATTCTTATAACAGGGATGTGTTTGCAGTTCCAGGGAGAACATCAGATTTACAGAGTATAGGATGTAATAATTTAATTAAATTTCAAAAAGCGCAAATGCTATCAACGCCTTTAGATATCCCTTATGTTTTAAACTGGCAACTGGAGTCTGAGTCCAAACCTAGTATTCAAAAACAATTATTTGTTGAGCTCGACGAAAAAGAAAAAATTATTTATAATTTTTTAAAGGAGAATGACAAACAACAATTGGATACTATTGCTATAAATTGTGAAATGCCTATTTTTAAAATTGCAGGTATTTTATTGAATATGGAATTAAAAGGAGTGATTAGACCTTTACCCGGGAAATTATTTGAGGTTATTTAACTTTTTGTATTCAAAATAAAAGTGAATAAAGGTTGCTATAATTAATAGAATTCCAATAATCGTAATCCAATTAAATCCTTTGTCTGAACCTAATTGTGAGAAGACCATTAAACCCAAGGCGATTATGTTTATTGCTGTAAACCAAATAAGCTTTTTCATTTTAATAGCCTGCTTTTTCTCTCACCCTATTTAGGACACCATTTGCTACCGACTTAGCTTTAGTAGCTCCAATACTCAATGCGCTATCAATCTCATTTAAGTGGCTCATAAAATGATTATAGCGCTCACGAGGTAATGCGAACTTTTCTAAAATCAGTTCGTAAAGGGCTTGTTTGGCATGTCCGTAACCATAATTACCATTTTCATAATTGTCTTTCATGGTTGCAATTTGAACCTCATTAGCTAATAAACTATAAATGGCAAAACAGTTGCATGTTTTCCAGTTTTTTGGCTCTTCAAGAGGCGTGCTGTCCGTTTGAATAGACATGATTTGTTTACGGAGTTTTTTATCATCTAGAAAGATGTTTATAATATTGCCCCTGCTTTTACTCATCTTTTCACCATCTGTTCCAGGAATCAACATGGTGTTTTCTTGCACTTTCCCTTCAGGTAAAACGAACGTCTCACCCATTTTGGCATGAAAACGAGCTGCAACATCGCGAGTCATTTCAATATGTTGTAATTGGTCTTTACCAACCGGAACAATATTAGCATCATACAATAAAATATCTGCCGCCATGAGCATAGGGTAAGTAAATAAACCAGCATTTACATCTTCCAGTCTATCGGCTTTATCTTTAAAACTATGGGCTAATGTTAATCGTTGATAAGGAAAGAAACAACTTAGATACCAGGATAATTCTGTTACTTGTGGTACATCACTCTGTCTGTAAAACACGGTTTTTTCAATATCTAAACCAAAGGCCAACCAGGTTGCAGCGGTAGAATAAGTATTATAACGCAACTCTTCAGCATCTTTAATTTGAGTAAGTGTATGAAGATTTGCAATGAACAAAAAAGAGTCGTTTTTAGGATTATTAGCCATGTTAATGGCGGGGATAATCGCCCCTAAAATATTCCCTAAATGTGGTGTTCCTGTACTTTGTATTCCTGTAAGTATTCTTGCCATAACCTATCTCACAGTAGTGAGAATCTCATTAAAATTAAACGAATCAACTATATTGAGGCAAAGGTAATTTTTTTAATAGAATTGCTCAATACAATTGTGTATTTTTGAAAAACATGAAAATTTTTAAATATATATTTTGGGTATTCTTTCGAATATGGTTTTATATTCTTGTTGCTATACCAATTTTAGTTCTTTTTCCAATATTAATTGTTTCTATTTTAAAGGAATCTTGGTATCCCTACTTTTTTAGTCTGGCACGTGTTTGGGCAAGGTTTATTTTGTTCGGCATGGGTTTTAATGTCAAAATTGAAAACAAACAACGGTTTGAAAAAAGTAAAAGTTATATGTTTATTGCCAACCATACATCCATGGCAGATATTATGCTCATGTTAGTAGCTGTAAAAAACCCATTTGTGTTTGTTGGCAAAAAAGAATTAGCTAAAATACCTTTATTCGGATTTTTTTATAAGCGCACTTGTATTTTAGTAGATAGAAGTTCGCCTAAAAGTAGACAAGCTGTTTTTTTAATGGCACAACGACGACTAAAATCTGGATTAAGTATTTGTATTTTTCCTGAAGGAGGTGTTCCAGAGGAGAAAATTGAATTAGATACATTTAAAGATGGGGCGTTCAGACTTGCTATAAATCATCAAATACCTGTTGTGCCTATTACTTTTTTAGATAACAAAAAAAGATTTTCTTATACGCTATTTAGTGGTGGACCTGGATTAATGCGGGTTAAATTTCATAAGTTTTTAGAAACTAAAAGCCTAAAGATTGAAAACACTAAAGAGTTAAACAAGAGAGCCCATGAAATTATTTTACAAGAATTAGAAGTCTCTAAAAAATAAAAACTGCCCTTGGGAGAGAGCAGTTTTATTGATATTTCTTTAAGAGTTTTAAAGAAATATCGAGGTCTAACCAAAAACCTAAAATTTAAATCCTACACCAGTATAAACCCCAATAAAATAAGGTTTAAAGTTGCCGGAAGTATTGTTAAATGTGTTGATTTGATATTTAAATAAGGGTTCTAAATTCAAATCTAATTTTTTAGTTATTTTATAATTTAAGCCTAATCCCAAATTAGCACTATAACTTACCTTGTTAAGATTTGTAGCCTCTCCTATTCGTGTTCGGTTACCATTTAATTCCGAGAACAATTCGTTGCTGTTCAATATAAATGAACTAAATCCACCAATAATGTTAAACCCGAATTTTTTATTAATTAGGGCGTATTCAAATTCTAAAGGAATCTCAATAAACCCTAAAGATTGATTAACCGATGTGTTGGAAGTTTCCATTAATGGCTCGTTAATAAGATCGATAAGACTTTCACCACTAATTAGCGCAACGTTTCCTGTTGCATTGTTAGTGTTAACATTTTTTAAAGTACTGGAATTAGATCTTAAGCCAATAGTTTCAAAAACAACCACATTGCTGGTGTTGTAGCCTAAGTTTACTTTATTAACACCAGAACGTATGCTTAATTTATTATTAATGGCATAGCTAGCGGTTATACCATAACTCATAGTAACTTCACCATTCTTAGAATTATCATTAAACTGAGCGTCTAACGAGGAGCCTTTTCCTAAACTATTAAAATATACAGGAGCAGCATTAGTAGCTATTGTCCATTTTGATAAATCATTCTCAATAGTTTCCTTATTTGTTTGAGCAATGACTTCGTCTATAGAGGTTTCTTTTGTTATAGAAGAATCGAACAAAGACTCATTTTTGTTGGTATTTTCAACAACAAAAACCGAAGTATTTTGCGGATTAATACTTGTATTGTTGTTTATTGTTTGACCATTAGTAATTGTATTCGTTTTATTTTCTTCTGAATTATCAACTATAGTATTTAATTTGTTAGAATATAATGCCGTTTTAATGTTTTGTTTATCTTCTGAAAGAATATTTCTTTCGAACTCATTTTCTTTTGAAGCGCTTGAATTTTCAACAGTTAATTTGTTTAAACCTACTTTGTTTTCAAGCGATAAGGTGTTGTCATTTTCTAAGGACTTTTCTTTTTCAGTAGTATTAGAGTCGACAATATTGTTTGCGTTAATAATATTGTTTCCTTTAATTAATGCTTCGGGGGAACTCTCTGTAGTTTTTACTGTTTGGTTTTCTGGGATGAAATCACCGCTGTTAAGGCTTAGCCTTCCTATACTTAATAATAATAACAATAGTGCTGCAATACCGGCATAACGCCACCAAATTGGAATAACTCTACGTTTCTTAATATTTTGATTAAGTTTAGCTTCAATCCTCAGCCAAACCGCATCATTAGGAACAGCCTCAAAATCTTTAAAGCCTTCCTGAAACAATCTATCTATATGTTTTTTCTCTTTCATTATAAAGATTGTAAATTTCTTGTTGTTTTATAGTTTTCAATTGTTTTTTTCAAAATTTGTCTAGCACGCGCCAGATTTGATTTTGAAGTACCTACATTAATATCCAGCATGTTTGCTATGTCATTATGCGAATAACCATCCAGAACATAAAGGTTAAAAACCAGTCGATATCTATCTGGTAATTCTTGAATAATATGCAGAAGATAATCAATACTAATGGCGTCTTCATCTATTTCTATCTGGATGTCTTCTGCATAATCATCCGGGATAATTTCAAAAATTTTTTCTTGACGGTATCTCTGTAAAACAGTATTAACCGTAATTCTTTTTAACCAGCCTTCAAAAGACCCATTGTGTTTAAATTGATCAATTTTATTAAAAACTATTAAAAATGAATCTTGAAGGTTATCTTCAGCTTCAGCATAGTTTCTTGAATACTTTAGGCAGATTGAAAATAATTTACTCGAAAAGAGTTTATAAATTTCACTTTGCGCATTAGTATCATTAATCTTACAATTTTCTATGAGTTGTTTTAAACCCAATTCAAACAGGTATTAATTAATAATTCATCACTCTATCACAGGCACTTCAATGGTTAAATATTTGTCTTCATTGTTTTCATCAACACCTTGCCAAAATTTAAATATATAACTACCGTTGCTGTTTACAATAAAATTAAAAGATGCTTCTACAAGTTCATCACTCAGATCTTTACAATTGTTGCTAATAACTTTATAGTCAATCACTGCTAAGGTTCGTTCATTCAAACTTTTTCGGTAATAGAACTCATTAAAGCTATTGCACGTTGTTGGCCTTAAATAACTTACTGTTATAGGATAGATTTCACCAAGAGTAAAGGATTCTGGCATTTCAACACTTTCAACCGGCAATACCTCTAGGTCATATTCTTGGCTTTTATCATCTAAACTACAAGAAGCAAATAAAAGTAGGGATAATGTAATTAAAATTAAACGTTTCATTGCAATATTTTGTTCGGTTGGGTCTACAAAATAGATGCATTCGCGTTAATTTGGTTGCGTATTTAAATAAAAAAATCCCGAATTATCGGGATTTTAAATTATTTCGAAGCTTTTAAAATATCTTTAATTTTCTTTTCAAGTTCATCCTGTAGTTCAGGGTTGTCCTTAATTATAGCCTTAACGGCATCTCTACCTTGACCTAGTTTGGTGTCTTCGTAGCTAAACCATGAACCACTTTTCTTAATGATTTCCATTTCAACGGCGATGTCTAAAATTTCACCAACTTTTGAAATGCCTTCACCATACATGATATCAAATTCAGCGGTTTTAAAAGGCGGAGCGACTTTATTTTTCACCACTTTAACTTTGGTTTTATTACCAGTAACATTACCATCGGTTTCTTTAATTTGAGTAGAACGTCTAATATCAAGCCTTACAGAAGCGTAGAACTTTAAGGCGTTTCCACCTGTTGTCGTTTCTGGGTTACCAAACATGACTCCAATTTTCTCACGTAATTGGTTAATAAAAATTACAGTACAATTAGTTTTGCTTATAGAGGCTGTAAGTTTTCTTAAGGCTTGCGACATTAACCTGGCGTGTAATCCCATTTTCGAGTCACCCATTTCACCTTCAATTTCACTTTTTGGTGTTAAAGCAGCAACAGAATCGATAACTACAATTTCAATAGCACCAGAGCGGATTAAATTATCTGTAATTTCAAGAGCTTGCTCTCCATTATCTGGTTGAGAAATAATTAAATTATCTATATCAACCCCTAGCTTTTCAGCATAAAATCTATCAAAAGCATGTTCTGCATCAATAAAAGCGGCAATACCTCCAGCTTTTTGTGCTTCGGCAATTGCGTGTAATGTTAAGGTTGTTTTTCCTGAAGATTCTGGCCCATAAATTTCAATAACACGTCCTCGTGGATAACCACCAACGCCTAAGGCGATGTCTAACCCTAAAGAGCCAGATGAAATGGCTTCTACATCAACTACAGCTGCATCGCTCATTTTCATTACGGTTCCTTTTCCGTAGGCTTTGTCTAATTTATCTAAAGTAAGTTTTAGTGCTTTTAATTTGGCTTCTTTTTCGTTGCTCATCTCTTAGTTATTTCAGTAAATATTCACGCTAAAATAATACTTCTTTTGCCAGCATACAATTTTATAACGCAACCTTTTTACACATTTTACATCTAATAACAAAGTGGGGAAATTTTTGCTATGGAAAGGACCTGTTTTTAAAATTTTAAAGAGATAATTTAAAAAAATAAGTTTTCAAGAGAAGTTAAATTATTTATACTTGAAAGCATTATGTTGACTAATTCAAATAATGAAAAAGCACTTTACAACTTGTAAAGTGCTTTTTTTATGTGTTATGTTTCAGGGTTTTTAAAAAAATGTACCTTTGCAGCTTAAATATTCTTTAACCTTAAAACATTAGTATAGCATGCAACTGTACAATAAATTAAGCGCAAAAGAAAGATCTGAATTAATCGATGAAGCAGGAAAAAATCGATTGACGCTTTCTTTTTATCAATATGCCAAAATTGGCAATCCTCAGGTGCTTAGAGATCATTTATTTATTACCTGGAACGCCTTGGACGTTTTAGGGAGAATTTATATTGCCCATGAAGGGATTAATGCGCAGTTATCTCTTCCTGCAGATCGTTTTAATGAGTTTAAAACACATTTAGACAGTATTAGTTTTTTAGAAGGCATTAGATTGAATATAGCTGTAGAGCATAATAACAAGTCTTTTTTAAAACTAAAAGTTAAGGTGCGCGATAAAATTGTTGCTGATGGATTAAACGATGACACGTTTGATGTTACAAATATCGGGATTCATTTGGCTGCCGAACAATTCAATGCCTTTATTGAAGATGATAATACGGTTTTGGTGGATATGCGTAACCATTATGAAAGCGAAATAGGCCATTTTAAAAATGCCGTAACGCCAGATGTGGATACGTTTAGAGACTCTCTCGATATTATTGAGGCCGATTTAACAGATCACAAAGACGATAAAAACCTAGTGATGTATTGTACTGGCGGCATTCGTTGCGAAAAGGCAAGCGCTTATTTTAAACACAAAGGGTTTAAAAATGTATATCAGTTGGAAGGGGGAATTATTGAATATACAAGACAAGTGAAAGAGTTCAACTTAGAAAATAAGTTTTTAGGTCAAAATTTTGTGTTTGACGACCGCAGAGCCGAACGTATAAGTGAAGACATAGTGGCTAATTGTCATCAATGTGGTGCACCTTTCGATGTACATACCAATTGCGCCAATGAAGCCTGTCATTTGTTGTTTATTCAGTGCGATTCATGTAAAGAGAAAATGGAAAACTGTTGTTCAGCGACCTGTATGGAAATAAACAGACTGCCTTATGAAGAACAAAAAGAACTAAGAAAAGGAAAAGGGAATAGTAACGATATCTTCAAAAAAGGAAGAACAGATCATTTACCTTTCAAAAAAGATTTGCGAAACATTTTCGAGAAGTTAGATATTAATAAAGAATAATACGGGTCAATTATGCAAAAAATTGAATTAATGGCTCCTGCCGGAAACTTTGAGTCCTTGCAGGCCGCTTTAGATAATGGAGCAGACTCAGTTTACTTTGGGGTAGAACAATTGAATATGCGTGCTCGCGCTTCTATTAACTTTACGCTGGAGGACTTACCGGAAATTGCAAAACGTTGTAATGCCAAACATGTAAGAACGTATTTAACCTTAAATACGATTATTTATGATCATGATTTGTCGATTGTAAAAACCTTGATAAATAAAGCTAAGGAATCAGGTATTACTGCTGTTATCGCTATGGACCAGGCAGTAATAATGACTGCTCGCGAAGTTGGTATGGAAGTACATATATCAACACAAATAAATATCACAAATATTGAAACGGTTAAGTTTTATGCGCTGTTTGCCGATACCATGGTATTAAGCCGTGAGTTAAGTTTACGACAGGTTAAAAAGATTACCGAACAAATTGAAAAAGACCAAATAAAAGGGCCTTCTGGAAAACTTATTGAAATAGAAATTTTTGGACATGGTGCATTGTGTATGGCTGTTTCCGGGAAATGCTATATGAGTTTACATTCGTATAATTCTTCGGCAAACAGAGGGGCTTGCAAACAAAATTGCAGAAAAAAATACACGGTTATTGAACAGGAAACTGGTTTTGAGATGGAGATTGACAACGAGTATATTATGTCGCCAAAAGATTTATGTACTATCGATATTTTAGATCAAGTGGCCGATGCGGGTATAAAAGTTTTAAAAATTGAAGGACGTGGTCGTGCACCAGAGTATGTTGCCAAAGTAATAGCCTGTTACCGATCTGCAATTGATAGTTTGGAAGATAAAACCTACCAAAAAGAGAAAGTTATTGTTTGGATGCAGGAACTTGAAAAAGTGTATAATCGTGGTTTTTGGAATGGGTATTACTTAGGACAAAAACTAGGAGAATGGAGTATTGGTTCTGGTTCTCATGCCACTCAAAAGAAAGTTTATATTGGTAAAGGCACCCACTTTTTCCCAAAACCTCAAATTGGGGAATTTAAAATTGAAGCCTATGATATTTCTGTTGGAGACACTATTTTAATTACGGGACCAACCACTGGAGCTAAAGAAATTGAGGTAAATGAAATGATGGTGAATGATGAAAAGTTAACAAAAGGATCTAAAGGCGATTTGGTTACTATTCCGTTAGGTTTTAGAATTAGGCCCTCAGATAAGTTATATAAAATTGTAGAAAATAAAGTAGAAGCTTAATGGTTGTTATTACTTTGCAGCGCAAAAAATGTATTGGGTGCAACTATTGTGTAGAACTGGCTCCAAAGCAATTTCAGATGTCAAAAAAAGACGGAAAATCGGTGTTACTACAAGGTAATGATAAAAAGGGTTTTTTTACATTGAAATCAAATGATAATGCAATTTTAGAAGCTTCTGAGAAAGCATCAGCGGCATGTCCTGTAAAAATAATCAGTGTTAAATTAATTTAAAGCACAATACAATTAATAGCCTTTTTTAAGGTTATAAATGATAATTAAACTACTATTTTAAAGTAAGCATAATAATCTTATCTTTACCTTTTAAAATAATTATAAACCTTCATTCGTAATATTTTTATTAACGAATTCAACATATAAAATATATGGCTTGTAACAGTTGTACAACTGACAGTGGCGGTCAACCAAAAGGATGTAAAAATAATGGTACTTGTGGTACAGATAGTTGCAACAAACTAACAGTATTTGATTGGCTAGCAAACATGTCGCTTCCAAGCGGAGAAAAACCTTTTGATTGGGTTGAGGTTCGATTTAAAAATGGTCGAAAGGAATACTATAAAAATATTGAGAATTTAACATTAAGTATTGGTGATGTAGTTGCTACACAAGCATCATCTGGACACGATATTGGGATGGTTACGCTTACCGGGGAATTGGTACGTGTTCAAATGAAACGTAAAAGTATTTCAGAAACGCCTGACGAACTATTAAAAATTTACCGAAAAGCGAGCCAAAAAGATATTGATATTTGGTCAGATGCCAGAGACAGGGAAGAACCAATGAAGGTCAAGGCGCGTCAATTTGCCATTGATTTAAAGTTAGAAATGAAAATTTCGGATATTGAATTTCAAGGAGACGCCAGTAAAGCCACATTTTATTATACAGCAGAAGACCGCGTAGATTTTAGAGAACTAATTAAAGTATTTGCCAGAGAGTTTAAGACCCGTATTGAGATGAAACAAGTTGGTTTTCGTCAAGAAGCGGCAAGACTTGGTGGCATAGGTTCTTGTGGTAGAGAGTTGTGTTGTTCAACCTGGTTAACCGATTTTCGTTCGGTAAGTACCTCGGCTGCCAGATATCAGCAGTTATCGTTAAACCCTCAAAAACTTGCGGGTCAATGTGGTAAATTAAAATGCTGCTTAAATTATGAGTTAGATACTTATCTTGATGCATTAAAAAGTTTTCCAAAAACAGAAATTAAACTTCAAACAGAAAAAGGAACAGCGGTTTGTCAGAAAACAGATATTTTTAAAGGGCATATGTGGTATGCTTATGAAGGTGAATGGATGAATTGGCATAAAATAACCACCGATCAGGCAAATGAAATAATTGGATTAAATAAAAAAAACCAAAAAGTTTCAAGTCTTGAAGAATATGCATCAGAGTTGATAAATGACAGTAAAAATGAATTCGAAAATGCCGTTGGCCAAGATAGTTTAACACGTTTTGATAGTCCAAAACAAAATCATAAACGTAAAAATAAGAGAAACAATAAAAACAGAAGGAAACCTCAAAATGCAAAAAATAATGCGAAGTAATGTATTGTTAGTAGTTCTAGGGTTTGCTTTGGTAATGGTTTCTTGTGATTCAAAAAGAATCTATGATGTTTACAAAGCAGTTCCTAATGAATGGAATAAAGACTCTATAATTACGTTTAAGTTACATCCGCCAGACTCGATAAATCCTTATGATTTATTTGTAAATTTAAGAAATACAAATAGTTATAAATACAGCAATATATATTTAATTGTTGAAATGGTTTTTCCTCACGGAAAAACAATAAAGGACACCTTAGAATATAGAATGGCGGACCCGAGTGGTAAATTATTAGGTACCGGTCTTATGGATGTTAAGGAAAACAAATTGTGGTATAAAGAGCATGTTGTATTTAAAGAATCTGGGGATTATACGGTTAACATACAGCACTCTATGAGAGAAAACGGTAAAGTAAACGGCGTTGTGGCCCTTGAAGGTATCACCGATATTGGTTTTAGAATAGAATCTCCAACAAGTAAAGAATAGTTATGGCGAAAGCAAAACAAATAAAAAACAGCCAAGGGTTTGACAAATATGTGCGTTGGTTTTGGATACTTTTTTCTGCAGGAATAGCTTTTATTGTAATAATTTTTGCTTTAGCTTCTTGGGGATTTTTTGGAGAGATGCCAGATCACACCGTTTTAGAAAACCCTAAAACAAATCTAGCAACAGAAATTATTTCATCTGATGGTAAGACTTTAGGTAAATTTTATTTTAATGATAATAGAACCCCTGTTGGATATGAAGATTTATCGCAGAATTTAGTGAACGCTTTAATAGCAACCGAAGACGAACGTTTTTTTGATCATTCTGGGATAGATGCCAGAGGAACATTAAGAGCTGTTGTGAAACTAGGTAGCGGTGGTGGAGCAAGTACGATTTCCCAGCAATTAGCAAAACAATTATTTCATGGTGAAGGCTCCACAAATATTGTTGAAAGAATGCTACAAAAAGTAAAAGAATGGATTATTGCGATTCGTTTAGAGCGCCAATACACCAAAGAAGAAATTATAGCCCAGTATTTTAATATTTACGATTTTGGTAATAATGCCGATGGTATTCGAAGCGCTTCGCGTATTTATTTTGGGAAAGAGCCTATTGATTTAAATGTGAATGAATCAGCTATTTTGGCGGGGATGTTGAATAATTCTTCATTATACAATCCAAGGCGTAACCCTAAAGGCGTAACCAACCGACGTAATCTGGTGTTAAGAAAAATGGTTCGCAATGAATATATTAACCAAGGAGTATGCGACTCTTTATTGGTGGAACCTTTAGATATTAATTATAACCCTGAATCTCATCGTGAAGGTGTTGCAACTTATTTTAGAGCCTATTTAAACGGATTTATGAAAGATTGGATTAAAAATAATCCAAAACCAGATGGAACTAAATATAATTTGTATAACGATGGTTTAAAAATTTATACCACTATAGATTCACGCATGCAGCAATATGCTGAAGATGCAGTTCAGCAACATATGCCCAGACTTCAGGCAGAATTTGACAATCAAAATACACCAAAGAGGAATCCTACAACCCCTTTTTCGGAATTAGATAATAGTGAAATTGATGCTTTAATGAATCGTTCTATGAAACAATCAGAACGTTGGAGGAAAATGAAATACGATTTACATAAATCGGATGAAGAAATAAAAGCGTCATTTTATATACCTACACAATTGAGTGTTTTTTCATGGAAGGGCGATATAGATACTATTATGAAACCTATCGATTCTATGCGCTATACCAAACGATTTTTACATCCGGGAATGATGTCAATGGATCCGCAAACAGGGCATGTAAAAGCATGGGTGGGCGGTATGAATTATAGAAATTTTCAATACGACCATGTTAAAACAGGAAAACGACAAGTAGGGTCTACTTTTAAACCATTTGTTTACGCTGCAGCGATTGATCAATTACATTTATCGCCATGCGATGTACTCCCTAGATCTCAAATAACTATTGAAGCCTATAAATATGGTAATCCAGAATCCTGGTCTCCTAAAAACGACGATGGTGATTATGGTGGTTCCATGACTTTAAAAGAGGCTTTAGCAAATTCTGTAAATACAGTTACCGCCAGAATTATGGATAAAGTGGGTCCGCAAACGGTGGTAGATTTAGTTAAGAAATTAGGCGTAGAGTCTGACGTATTGCCAGTACCTTCAATAGCTTTAGGAACAGCCGATTTAAGCGTGTATGAAATGGTGGGTGCCTACTCGGCATTTGCAAATAAAGGAGTTTACACAAAACCGGTAATGGTGACTAGTATTGTTGATAAAAACGACATGGTTTTATATCAGTTTACTCCAGAAACACATGATGTGTTAAGTGAAGAAACAGCTTACGCAACTGTTAAATTGATGGAAGGTGTTACGCAATTTGGATCGGGAGCACGATTAAGAACTTCTGGAGCTGAAACATACAGAGCCGATTACAGGGAAGTTATAACAGGATACCCATATCAATTTACAAACCCCATTGCGGGTAAAACAGGAACTACACAAAACCAAAGTGATGGTTGGTTTATGGGCATGGTGCCTAATTTAGTTACTGGTGTGTGGGTTGGTGCCGAAGACAGGTCTGTGCATTTTGGAAATATTACTTATGGTCAAGGCGCCGCTATGGCATTACCTATTTGGGCTATTTACATGCGGAGTTGTTATACAGATAAGGACTTAAATATTTCTATGGATGACTTTGATATTCCATTAGAACTTACCATAAAAGTTGACTGTTCTGATGCAACACTAGATGACAATGATAAAAAGAAAATTAAGGAGGATATTCCTGATGATTTAGATTTTTAAAAAACAAAAGCCATTCTTTAAAGAATGGCTTTTTTATTTCGTAATTTTAAATCAATAAAATACGTTTCAAATGATTAAAAAGAAAGTGAAGAATGTCCAAGAAGCGCTTCAGGGCGTTTCAGATAATATGACTTTAATGCTTGGGGGTTTTGGGCTTAGTGGCATCCCGGAAAATGCCATAGCAAAACTTGTTGAACTAGGGGTTACAGGACTTACCTGTATTTCAAATAATGCAGGGGTCGACGATTTTGGTTTAGGGTTGTTATTGCAAAAACATCAAATTAAAAAAATGATATCTTCCTATGTTGGAGAGAACGATGAGTTTGAACGCCAAATGCTTTCGGGCGAATTGGAGGTTGAATTAATCCCTCAAGGCACGTTGGCCGAACGATGCCGGGCAGCGCAATCTGGCTTTCCTGCAATATACACACC
>JAHEDS010000086.1 GCA_024641135.1 Flavobacteriales bacterium | reverse complement strand
TGTTTCATTATTGAAAATTTAAGATTTAGGTATTTCTTTTCAAAAAGTGTTCCTAAATTATAAAAAATGCCTCTTAAAAGAAGCATTTTTTATAATTTTTAACTTTTTATTCGATTAACGGACTCCGTGCATTAGCTTTTTTATAACCGGATTTAACACCATTAATATAATTCCACCACCTATTGGAATTAAAGTAAATATTAAGAAAAATGTTGTCAATGAATATTCAGCAGTAATTTGGTCAATCATTCCTCCCATTGATCCTGCCGTTTTATTACCAATGGCAATGGCTAAATACCAAACTCCAAACATAAAAGCAATCATTCTTCCAGGAACCAATTTACTTACATAAGAAAGTCCCACTGGAGATAAGCATAATTCTCCCAACGTGTGGAATAAATAAGCTAAAATTAGCCATACCATACTTACTTTTATTACTGTTTCTCCTGGAATAATAGAGTTTGCTCCATAAGCTAAAGTACCAAAACCAATGCCTAATAAAATTAATCCCCAAGCATATTTAAATGCGCCGCTTGGATTGTATTTACTCTCCCAGATTTTAGAAAAAAGAGGCGCAAAAGCAATAATGAAAAAAGAATTCAAAATTCCAAACCAAGATGCAGCAACTTCAGTTTCAGTTTTTGAGTATTCATTTATTAACATCCAGATAACTATTCCCCAAATTATTACAAAACTGCTACCTAAAAAAATATTTGAAAGAGCATATTTTGCAAAGGTTTGTTGGAATAATTTAAAAAGTACCCATGTTATAATTCCCAACGGTATAACAGTTAATAAAGTATTAAAAATATTAAACATTAATGCATAATTTCCAACCAACGCCCTGTTTGTATAGTCTTTAGCGAAAATGGTCATTGAACCACCTGCTTGCTCAAATGCAGCCCAGAAAAAGATTGTAAAGAACGCAAAAATCACCACTGCAATCATTCGATCTCTAACAACTGTTGTGTAGCGTAAAATCCTGCTTACTATTAAGAAAACCAATAGTAGTAAGGCTATAAGTATGGTGAAATTAGAACCATCCATAGAACCCACAGAAAAATCTAACAATGAATTACCACTTACTTTTGAATATGGATCATTTAAAATCCAAACCAACCCCGCAACAGAAATAATAACTATAATAATTAAATCTAATGTTGTGAAAGGATTTAATTTATCTTCAGATTTCACTTCTGCTTTAACGTCTACGACTGCTTCTTTTATAGGTTTTTTACCAACATCCCCAAAAATACCTTGAGCAAAATAGAATTGTAACATTCCTAAGAGCATAAAAATACCAGCTAATCCAAATCCCCAATTCCACCCTACTTTTTCTCCAATATATCCACAAAGCATAATTCCTAAAAAGGCACCTGCATTAACACCCATATAAAAAATGGTAAAGGCTCCATCTTTCTTCTCTGGATGTTCTTTGTACATATGTGAAATAATTGAGGTCATATTAGGTTTAAAGAATCCATTCCCTACAATTAACAATGTTAACCCAGTATAAATATAAAATGGTTCAATCATTGCCATAGACAATGTTCCTATAGCCATGATAATTGCCCCTATAACAACTGCCCATCTGTATCCAATATATCTATCGGCAATAAAACCCCCTAAAATTGGTGTTAAATAAACCATAGAAGTATAGGTTCCGTATAGCGCAAGGGCATTCTCATTTGACCATCCCCAGCCACCATTTACAATAGCCGTAGTTAAGAAAAGTACCAATAAAGCACGCATCCCGTAGTACGAGAAACGTTCCCACATTTCAGTAAAAAATAAAACGAATAATCCAGCTGGATGTCCGATTACATTAGTCTTAAAAAACTCATTATTTGTTGTTGACATATCGTTAAGATTCAATCAAATTAATTATAGATGTTCATCGTCTTCAGCACCGTGAGTAAGACGTTTCAAAGGTTTTAATAGAGCGACTAATAAAAGTCCGAACAATATAGTAAATACTGCAATTCCAGTGAAAATTGCATATTCTCCTAGTCCTTCAGATGCTTCGCCTAATAAACCAGCTACTTTATTGCCCAAACCAGTCATAGCAAAATAAACACCCATCATTATAGAAGCATATTTAAGTGGCGCTAGTTTTGTTATAAAAGATAATGCGACAGGCGACATACTTAATTCTCCTACAGTATGAAATAAATAAGCCAATACTAACCAATACATTGCTGAAGAACCTTCTGATTCAAATTGAGCCACTGCAGCCGTCATAAATAAGAATCCAGCACCCATTATAATAGTTCCAATTGCCATTTTAAACAAAGAAGATGCTTCTCTACCTTTTAGTTTTCTTTTAGCCCAGAACGCCGCTACCGTAGTTCCTAAGAAAATAATAAATAAGGCGTTTAAAGATTGAAACCATGAAGCTGGTACTTCATTACCAATTAATGGTAAAGTAAAATCCAATATTCTATTTGTTTTTTCTTGGGTATAAATGTTTAAAAGTCCACCCGCTTGTTCAAATGCTCCCCAAAATACAATTACAATTAAAAAGGAAATTAACAATACTTTTACTCTGTCTTTTTCTACAGGTGTTAATGGCTTATTCATTGCGGCTTTGTCTTCATCAGAACCATCTTTTCCAATAAAATTACCAACATGTGCTAAATAGGGCATTCCTAAATAATAAACAATCATCCCTAAAGTCATACCAATTCCGGCTAAACCAAATCCATAATGCCATCCTATTTTCTCTCCTACATATCCAACTATTAATGCAGACAGAAATGCTCCTAGGTTAATACCTATATAAAATATTGTAAACCCTTGATCTCTTCTAATATCTCCTTTTTGATACAATCCACCTACCATTGTAGAAATATTTGGCTTAAGCAAACCAACACCCATAATAATCAATCCTAATCCGCTATAAAAAGCCCAAGGAGCTGAAACCGCCAAAATAGATTGGCCAACAATTAGGATTAAACCACCATATAATACTGATTTTTTTTGTCCAAGAAATTTATCCGCAATATATCCTCCGGGGATTGATGCTACATATACCAACATAGTGTACCAACCATATAAAGCGAGTGCTTCACCTGCGGTCCAACCTAAGCCAGGATTAAAATTATCTGTAGTTTCATGAACCATGTATAAGGTTAAAATTGCGCGCATCCCATAATATGAGAAGCGCTCCCACATTTCAGAAAAAAATAAAAAATAAAGGCCAATTGGTTGGCCAAAAAGTTCTTTTTGATGTGGTTGTACTGTTGCTGTTGCCATAAATTAATTTTAGTTTTTAATAAAATAAATAAAATCAAGCGTATTTAATTCCTTGAAAATATTAAAATAGATTATAAGAATCTTCTCAAATTTAGTCAATTATTGCTATATCAATAAAAGTTACCAAGTTTACTAAAAATTATGCAAAAATCACCTATAATTAGAACATAAATACAATTTATTTTCAACATAAAAACCATGACATATTTAAAATCTAGTTGTAGTATATTTGTTATTTAAATAACACATTAATGAGCAAAACGATTTCAGGGTTTTCAAAGCTATCAAAAGCAAAAAAAATTGAATGGATTGTTAGTACCTATTTCGCAAATAACGAATCGGCAAAACGTATTTTAGAACAATATTGGAATAGCGATAAAAAAATTCAGCAACTTCATGATGAATTCATTGAAAACACCATTTCAAATTATTATTTGCCGTTTGGAGTTGCTCCAAATTTTTTGATAAATGGCAAACTTCACACCATTCCAATGGCTATTGAAGAAAGCTCTGTGGTAGCAGCTGCGAGTAAATCTGCCAAATTTTGGCTAGATAGAGGAGGATTTAAAACCAAGGTGATTTCAACAACAAAAATTGGTCAGGTACATTTTATGTATTTTGGTAATCCAGACAATCTTAAGGCTTATTTTTCTTCAATAAAACATAAACTTCTTCAGGATGTAAAGCCTATTACAAAAAATATGGAGAAACGTGGTGGTGGTGTTATTGATATTGAATTAAGAGATAAAACGCATGATATAAAAGGCTATTATCAATTGCATGTTTCGTTTGAAACTCTTGATGCCATGGGTGCCAATTTTATCAATTCATGTTTAGAGCAGTTTGCGAAAACATTTAAAAATATGGCATTAGAATTTGATGATTTTTCTGAAGAAGAAAAAAACATTCAAATTGTTATGAGTATTTTATCAAACTATGTTCCAGATTGTTTGGTTCGAGCCGAAGTGAGTTGCAAAGTTGAAGATTTAAATGAAGACGATGATATTTCTCCTGAAGAATTTGCTTCAAAATTTATTCAGGCAGTAAATATTGCCGAAGTAGAACCCTATCGTGCAGTAACTCATAACAAGGGTATAATGAATGGTATAGATGCGGTAGTATTAGCAACCGGAAATGATTTCCGGGCTGTAGAAGCAGGCATCCACGCATTCGCTTCAAGAAACGGAACGTACTCCAGTTTAACGCATGCAAAAGTAGAAAATGGTATCTTTTACTTTTGGTTAGAAATTCCTTTAGCACTTGGAACAGTTGGTGGCCTTACAGGATTACATCCATTAGTGAAACTAGCTTTAGAATTACTGCACCATCCTTCTGCAAAAGAGCTCATGGAAATTGTTGCCGTTGCTGGTTTAGCACAAAATTTTGCCGCCTTAAAATCTCTGACAACAACAGGTATTCAGAAAGGACATATGAAAATGCATCTTATGAATATTTTAAATCAATTTGAGGCTAGTGATTTTGAAAAAGCAACTATTATTGATTATTTTAAAACACATACAGTATCACATAGTGCCGTTGTAGAAGCTATTTCGAAGTTAAGAGAATAAAATTGGGAACAAAAACATTTCATAGTCACGGTAAATTATTAATTTCAGGAGAATATGTAGTTCTTGATGGTGCTGTTTCGCTTGCCATTCCAACACGATTTGGCCAGTCATTAACTGTAGAACCAATAAACAGTGCAACACTCATTTGGAGTAGTTTCGATGAGAATAATCAAATTTGGTATAAAAATGAATTTTCTTTTGACGAAATACAATCTCAAATTTCATCAAACAATAATGAGCTTACCAAAAGATTAATTCAAATTCTAAAAAGCGCCATCAAACTTAATCCTTCCTTTTTAAATCACTCATCTGGACTCAAAGTCACGACTCGTTTAGATTTCAAAAAAGATTGGGGATTAGGTTCGTCCTCTACCCTTATAAACAACATTGCACAATGGGCAAATATTGATGCTTTTAAATTATTAAAACTAACTTTTGGCGGTAGTGGTTACGACATCGCCTGTGCACAACATAACCAACCTATAAGTTACCAGTTAAATAATGGTAATCCTGTAATTCAAGAAGTCAATTTTAAACCACCTTTTAAAGACCATTTGTATTTTGTCTATTTAAATAAAAAACAAAATAGCCGCGATGGCATTGCTCATTATAATTTAAACAAACCACATGTGTTACAAATAAATGATATTAGTAATATATCTCATAAATTAATTAAAGCTAAATCACTGTCAGAATTTGAAGCTTTAATAACGCTTCATGAAGATTATATCTCAAATATTATTAAACAAAAACCTGTAAAAGAATTATTATTTAGTGACTTTAAAGGCAGTATTAAAAGTCTTGGAGCTTGGGGTGGAGATTTTATTTTAGTTGCGTCTGAAGAAAATCCAAAAACCTATTTTAAAAACAAAGGTTTTGAAACTGTCATTCCCTACGAGGATATGATTTTTAAAATATAAACAATAAAAAAGCCTCAATTTTTGAGGCTTTTTTAATCAATATTATTTTTATTGAGTATTATTCTATCTGATTTTTAGCTCTGTTATCTTCAATTTCAGCAGCTTCTTTTAAAGCGTTATATAGTCTTGTGTTAACCACATTCATTTTTTGTTGTTCAACCTGATTTGCTGCTGCTTGATAACTATCTAATTTAACAGCAGGCGTGATTTTAGTCACCTCAATCATATAAATTCCATTAGTCCCATCGATTAGTTTTGAAGTCTGACCTTCTTTTAAACCAAACGCTGCTCCTACAATGAAAGGTTCCTTACCAGCACCTGATATTGTTGGGTTTTTCATATTAATAGCCATTGCTGTTCTTACAGACGTATTTTCTGCTGCAGCCAAGTCCTCAAGTGTAGTGGCACTAATTTTACCTCTGATAATCGCAGCTTTTTTCTCTTTACGAATAACAGGCATAGCAGTAACAGTAGCTTCTTCAACGCTCATTAATCCTTCATCACGCTTTGCTACTAATTGAACTATTACGTAACCTGAAGGAATATTAAAACGTTTAATCTTTCCTACTTTAGTTTCTTCATTAAAAGACCATCTAACAATTTGTCTTTGGTTACCAATACCTGGTATATTCTCATCAAGAACTTTCATACTATTTACAGGACGCACTATATATTTACCTTCTTTTGCTAATTCCGAAAAATCCTTTTTTTCACATGAAATTTCAAAATTAGAAGCATCTCTAAAGACTTTATCTGAAGTGGCTTGAGATGGCTCAATTTTTCTAGCAATTGTTCCTACCTGAATAGCTTTTTGTTTATCCTTTTGACCTTCAATTTCAATAATATGAAAACCAAAAACGGTCTTAACTACACCTAAATCACCAACTTTTCCTTCAAACTCAAAATTATTAAACTCAGGAACCATAGTATTATATGGATGCCAATCATATCTTCCTTCGTTTTCAATACTTCCTTGATCTGAAGAAAATTCTGTTACAAATGCTGAAAATTTTGATTTATCAGTTTTTAAAACAGCCAACAAACTATCTGCTGTTTCTTTTGCCTGCACTTCTGTTCTCTTAACTTCTGCGTCTGCACTTCTTGAACCGATAAATGGGATTAGAATATGTCTTACTTTTGCTGAATCTGGTATTTGTTTCTCAGCAACAACTTTTGAAACTTTATAATAGCCATTATCTTTATATGGTCCGTAAACTCCTCCTACATTTAATTTAAAAATACTGTCTGCAATCCCAGTTGGTAAAGCCGATTTAAATAAAAAGCGACTATCAAATTTTATATCTGAATTTGAATTTACAAAACCCTCATTATTTTCAGTATTTGAAAACCCATTAACTGTTTCGTTAGATTTAGAGCTTTCATTATAAACCTCCTGATCTTTCAATAAAGCAGTTAAATTAGATTTTATAGCCTCTTCATCCTCTGCTGTTGCCACCTCTTTAAATTCAACGTATTGAATGTCTGTAGAAGCATCTGCCTGGTACATATCTTTATGCTTTTCAATATAACTTTGAATTTCAGATTTTGACACAGCTACTGTGCTATCTGGTATAGAAGAAAAAGGAATTTGTACAAACTTAATATCAACTTTATTTCCCTCTAAACCATGTTCAAATTTTCCTTCTTCAAGCGTACCTGTTAAGCCAGCTTTTACAAGATTAAAATAATTTTGTTGCAACGCATTTGAAGCCAATGACTTTTCATAATTAACCCACTCTTGATAAGTTGCTGCAGATGTTTCTTTTAAATTGATTATATATTCATTCAATTTATTTTCGTCAAACAAACCAGCTTCATTTAAAAACTCTGGACTAGTTGCCAAAGCATTTTTAAGCAAGTCTCTCATTTGGTCTTTTTCAACCGTAAGATGTAACTCTTCAAATTGAGTTTCCATAATAGCTTGTCTTACTTCTTGCTCCCATACTCTGTTCATTACTTGAGTATTTGTTGCAGAAGGACCTGCTTGCTTTTGAGCTACTTCCACTTTTTGTAAAAAATCTACACGAGAAATTTCTTTTCCATTGATAATACCAACGGTATTTTGAGCTTTTGCTGAAAATGCATTACCATTTTTGAATAAATCTGCTAACACAAACGAAAATAGTGCTAGTGCAATAATAATTATTAAAAAAAGTGAACGTTGTCTGATTTTATTTAAAACTGCCATTGTTAATTAAATTATTTTAAAAACCACATTTTGTGGCTATTTGCTTGTTTAGTTTATTGTCAAAATATTGTGCGCGAAAATACCATTTTCTATTTAATAATAAAACAGAAATACGCTTTAATTAATGTAATTTTCATGAAATTAATCTGCTTTTAAAAGTTTGAGTTCAACAAGATCAATTTTCGTGTTGGAAACTTCTAAAACAGTGAACTGAAATGTATCAATTAAAACCACTTCATTTTGCTCAGGAATTTCTTCAGTATGATTAACTATTAAACCTCCAAGGGTTTCGTAATTTTCATTTTCGGGAAGGTCAATTTTATAAGTTTCATTAATATAATCTACATCTAATCGTGCCGAAAACTTAAAAGTATCTTCATCAATTTTTTCCTCAATCAAATCATCCGTATCATGTTCATCTTCAATTTCACCAAGTAACTCTTCCACAATATCTTCCACGGTCATAATACCAGAAGTACCACCATATTCATCTAACACAACAGCAATACTTTTACGCTTTTTAATAAGTACATTAAGTACGTCTTTTATCAAAACAGTTTCTGGCACAAACTCTATTGGAAGGACAATTGATTTAATGGATTTTGGCTTTTTAAATAATTCAAACGAATGCACGTAACCAATAATATCATCAATCGTTTCATTATACACCAAAATTTTGGTACACCCCGATTCTGTAAATAATGCGCTAAGAGTTTTTATGGAACTATTTAACTCCACCGCAATAATTTCGGTTCTCGGTACCATCACTTCACGTGCCTTTACATCCGAAAACTCCAAAGCATTCTGGAATATCTGAATTTCGGAATCCACCTCATCATGTTCCTCAACAGATTCCATTTGTTCACTTATATAATTACCTAATTCAACCTTTGTAAAAGCCAACTGAATTTGATCTCCATCGGTTTTAAAAAATCGTCTTAAAACCATATCTGAAATCCAAATTACAAAATCGGAAATTAAAGAAAAAAGGAGATAAAACATATAAGCCGGTAGTGCTAATATTTTAATTAAGGTATTGGCATAAATCTGAAAAAATACTTTTGGTAAAAATTCAGCCGTTATTAAAATTAATAGTGTAGAAATAATCGTTTGAGTTAACAAACTTAAATCTGTAAGAATATAATTTAAAAAATTAGATGAAAAAGGCAGCATGGAATGAAACCATTGCACCAACAAATCACCCATAAAAAACCCATAAATCACTAAGGCAATATTGTTACCAATAAGCATAGTAGCTATATATTTAGAAGGTTTTGCTGTAAGTTTTGTTAATATTTTAGCTAAAAGCCCTTCTTGCTTTTTTTCAATCTCAATATGGATTTTGTTTGAAGAAACATAGGCAATTTCCATACCTGAAAAAAAGGCAGATGCTAAAAGTGTAACTAATATGATTACTACATAAAGACTCATTTAGTTTGATTTGTCTTTATTTTCATATTTCTTTCTGAACTTCTGTCTAAAAAAATACATAAATATAGCCAACGCAGCTAACCCAAGTGAAATATAAGAACCATTGGTTCCATTATTCCATTTAGAAATACCATCATAAAGAAAAAGCGCTGCAAAAATTAAATAGGCGTATTGAAAAAACTTAGCGAGCATCATAATATATATTTAAAGTAAGAGCAAAGATACTTAAAAAAAAAATTGATAAATTCTATTAAAACTATTTAATCATTAACCGTAATAATACCATTTATCTCCAGTACTTCTGCATTCGTGAATTTAGTATCAGAATCGAATCCATTGCCATGAATTAAATCTAAACCCGTTCTGAAAGTTACAGGTTTGTTGGTGAAAATCCATTCCTTTTTCTGGTCGTAATACAACTGTTCGGCATACAAGGTATCATTGTCCTTTGTTGAAATAACAACATTGCCTTGCAAATCCATTAAATCTGTATTATTATAAACCACAGCATAATCAGCCACGACGTTACTTTTTTGATTGTCATCATCAAAAAGTTCGAGGTTAATCCCTTTGGGAAATTCACTAAATGAAAAAGCTCTATTAGAAAAATCAAGCATTTTCGGGCTTAATAAAATGGCCTTTATTTTACCTGAATCGGTATATTTAAGATTAATGTTTTCGGCAACACCAATAGGTTCATCTTCAGTAATACCAATTTTCTGAACTTCCTTTAAGTTGTTTTTACATGAAAAAAACATGGTCACAGTAAGAACTGTGACCATAAATAAAAT
>JAHEDS010000020.1:26657-34718 GCA_024641135.1 Flavobacteriales bacterium | reverse complement strand
AAAATCAAACCATTAACTTTTGGTTAATTTCCGCATTGCAACCCATTGTTTAAGCATGTCCCTTGCATCTTGAGCCGGGTAGCCTAAAACCGTTTTACCGGCTTCTACATCATTCATTACGCCAGAACCTGCACCAACAGTCGCTCCAGAATGTATGGTGGTGTGGTCTTTAATAGAGGCACTTCCGCCAATAATCACGCCATCACCCAACGTTACAGACCCAGCTAAACCGCTATGTCCTGCCATAATACAAGATCGTCCGATGATGCTATTATGGGCTATTTGTACTAAGTTGTCAATTTTACAACCGTCACCAATTATAGTCGCACTAAACTTGGCTCTGTCCACACAAGAATTTGCTCCAATCTCTACATAATGACCGATTATAACGTTACCAATTTGAGGTATTTTTACTAAACCTCTACCATCATCACTTGGTCTGTATCCAAAACCATCCGCACCAATGCTCACATTTGTATGAAATATACAATAGTTTCCAATTATACACCTTTCACGAATTACAGTTCCAGACCAAATAACTGTATGGTCCCCAATAATAGTTTCATCAAAAACACAAACGTTCGGGTACAAAATAACACCCTGACCTAATTCTACATCTTTTCCAACATAACAGTTGGCTCCTATTTTACAATCTTTTCCAATTTTGGCGGTTTCATGAATAACGGCAGATGGGTGAATATTTATTTCGAATACAGGAGTCGGTGGATTAAATAACTCCAAAATTTTAGCCATTGCTAAATCAGCATTCTTCACTTTTATCAAAGCCCTGTTTTCTCCTGGTTCAACTTTTAAGTTATCATTTACAATAGCAACAGAAGCTTTTGAATCATTCCAAAACTTAACATATTTATGACTGCCTATAAACGTAATATGGATATTTTTTGCCTTTTCCAGTTGTTCTGGACCTTCAATAAGCTGAGTTGTATTTCCTATTATTTGCCCGTTTAGAACAGTGTTTATTTCTTGTACTGAATATGCTTTCATGTATAAATGGCTTAATTAATTCTTGAGTTTTAGTAAAACTAAAAGAAATAAATTAGTATAGAATATTTTAGTTGTTTTTTTATTCATCTATCCTGTTTTCATCAAATGCAGACGGCAACATTTTAGGGATAAATTTTATAAACAAAGGAAGTAAAATGGCACCTCCTGGTAATATGAAAATGGCAAGACTAGGTATAGATTTGATAATATCTAATAACTGATCTTGGACCTTTTTTTGCTCTTCATCACTAAGAGGTCTTGTAGTTGATTTTGTGAGTAAAACCATAAGTTCCTTACTTTCTCTTAGTTCATTTAATAAGCGCTTACTATTGCGTTTAATAAGCTTACTTACCATTTTACTGGAGTTGTCATAAAAACTTTGAATGATATTCTTCGAACTTAAAAGAGCGATTTTGTTTTTATTTAGGTTATAAAAGGTATTAATGTCATCAATGGAATCAGTAATAATCTGATGACTTATTTTTAAATCGTCACCAAGTTTTATTAATTTTTTTTGTTCGTCTGAATCAATAATTTTATCACTCCAAAATGCCATACAAGCCATATCGATAATATAATATTTACCTAAAGTTGATTGAATACTTTCAATAACATCTTTATAGGTTAACGGACTTGTACTTTGATATCTTAGAGAAGATTCAAACAATTTAATTAAACTTTCATCATATTTGGTCTTATCTTTTTTTGTTTCAAAAACCATTAATACAATAGTTTCAACCGCTGCCTCCAATTGTTTTATATAGGTTGCAGAAATACCATCAGTCTTTAAATATTCCTGATACGCCAATACATCAACAAATAGGAGTGCATTTGTAATAAAATAGTTAAAATTTTTTGTTAAAAGATTGTCATTAATAAACACGCGTTTATTAATCATGTCCTCAAGAATCTCAGAAGATTTTTTTTCGCCTAATAAATTGTCAAAAAAAGAAGACTTATATTCATCAATTGATTTATAAAAACCTATTACACTTGTTATTAAATCTTCAGTTTTATTGGTATTTTGATGAACAAAATAAAATGCTAATAGCAAATTTATTTTCGATAATTCCTCTTCAGTGAAGTCTTTGTTTTCTGTGCACTTAAAAGCAACAGAAACATTGCTGCCATAAATAAATCCACTGGACTTTAAGGCATGGTAGAATTCAGAATCAGAGGGTCTCAAGTTTTTTTGTTTACTTGAAATTTCCTTAAGAAGTTTTTTTATCCAGCCATTAGCTGATGGATTCATTTTACAAAATTTAATGAATCAAAGATACTTTTAAAAATTAAAAAAGCTACTAAATATAGTAGCTTTAAAGGAATTTTATAAGAGTTTTATTATTGAATTATTCCTGCACAACTAACTCGGCCACCAGCATTACCAGTTGGTTGAGTTGTAAAATCGTCGGTTCCAGCATGTACAATGACTGCTTTTCCTAAAATGTCTTTTGTTTCATCTCCACATCCAATACACCATTGATCAGTAGTAAAAGTTATAGAGCCTTTTCCAGTTGAGTCGGCAGTAAAATTGCCAATATCTCCTTTATGATAGCCTTCAGCTGCTCCCCATTTTCCATGTGCTTCTATGGTTGGGTTCCAATGTCCTCCAGTTGATTTTCCATCGGGAGAAGAACAATCGGCTTTTTCATGAATATGAATAGCATGAATACCTTCTGCTAAACCTTCCATTTTTGCAACCATAGTTACAGCACCATTTTCTTCTGTAAAAGTTACAGTACCGGAAACATTACTTTCACTTTTTGGTTCAAGTGCAAACTCGATTACTTTAATATTTGAAGTAACTTCATCTTTTTTTGTGACTGTTTCTTCTACTTTTTCTTCAGTTTCTTTTTGTGTATTTTTGCATGCCAAGGTGAGAACTATTAGAAAAGCTAAGGTGAAAATTGATGTTTTTTTCATGATTATTTTTTATTTATTTGCTTGAAAATTAAGCTTATTTTAACTCTTTTGCAAATATCCTTATGACCAATATCATGTTTTTAAGATTTCAATTTATTAATTTTGAACCAAGTTTGAAGGTATGAACAAATCATTAGTAAATAAATACAATATTGCGGGTCCGCGATATACAAGTTATCCAACGGTTCCGTACTGGAATGATGATACATTTTCTGTAGAGAAATATAAACAATCATTAATTACTTCATTTGATGAAAGTAATGGGAAAGAAGGCATTAGTTTATATATCCATATGCCATTTTGTGAAAGTTTATGTACGTTTTGTGGATGTAATAAGCGAATCACTAAACAACACGACGTAGAGTCACCATATATAGATGCTGTATTAAAAGAATGGACTCTTTATCTAAAATTGTTTAATGAAAAACCTATAATTAAAGAATTACATCTTGGTGGTGGAACACCCACATTTTTTAATCCTAATAATTTGAAAAAATTAATAAATGGAATTTTAAAAGATGCGGTTTTAGCCGACGGGCATGAATTTAGTTTTGAAGGACATCCTAATAATACTACTAAGGCACATTTACAAGCGTTATACGATGTTGGTTTTAATCGGGTAAGTTTTGGCGTTCAGGATTATAATATCACAGTTCAAAAAGCTATACACAGAATTCAGCCATTTGAAAATGTAAAACGAGTAACTGAATGGGCTAGAGAAATTGGTTATTTATCTATTGGTCATGATATTATTTTTGGTTTACCGTTTCAAACAATGGAGCATGTAGAACAAACTATTTTAAAAACAAAAGAGCTTGCTCCTGATAGGCTTGCCTTTTATAGTTATGCACATGTGCCATGGATAAAAGGAAATGGACAGCGTGGTTTTAAGGATTCTGATTTACCTAAGGCGGAGTTAAAACGTCAACAATACGAATTAGGGAAGCAATTGTTAATGGAAGTTGGTTACCATGAAATAGGAATGGATCATTTTGCGCTACCTTCAGATTCACTGTATAAATCGATGCAAAAAAAGAGTTTGCACAGAAATTTTATGGGGTATACTGCTTCAAAAACGCAAACAATGATTGGTCTTGGAGTGTCTTCAATTGGCGACAGCTGGTATGGATTTGGTCAGAATGTAAAAACTCTGGAAGAGTATTATGACTTATTAGATCAAAATACATTACCTGTATATAGAGGTCATATTTTAAATGAAGAAGACTTAGTGATTAGAAGACATATTCTTAATTTAATGTGTGGTTTTGAAACTTCTTGGGAAAATGAGAAAATGAATTTTCCTGAAATTCCTGAGGTGTTAATGAAACTTAAGGAAATGGAGCATGATGAGTTGTTAGAAATACATTCAAAATCTATTAAAATATTACCAAAAGGGCAGCCTTTTGTTAGAAATATTTGTATGGCTTTTGATTTGTTGTTGCAACGTAAAACACCTGATGTCCAGTTGTTTTCAATGACTGTTTAAATTAAGGATTAAGGTAGCAAGATTAAAGAAATATGATATCCAGATTTTAAATTAAAAAAGCAGCTATATAGTTGCTTTTTTAATGGCAATCAACTGAATTTGTAATTACATCTCCAATAGGAGCAGGAGAAAGGAATGGAATACCTAATCCCAATCCGCGAAGAATAAAAAGTAATCCAATTAACACGACAAATACAGGTATTATCTTTTGAATTTTTTGGCGTATGGTTCCTTTTAAAAAATTGCTAATGTAAATAGCCGTTGTCATAAGTGGAATGGTGCCGAGTCCAAAAAAGACCATATATAATGTACCTTCAAGTGCATTTCCACTTGCGATAGCTCCAAATACTGCCATATAAACTAATCCACAAGGTAGAAATCCGTTTAAAAATCCTATTGTTAAAAAAGTGTCTGGTGTTTTTTTCTTTAAAGCTTCCCCTAAACTGGATTTAACTTTTGAAATAATTTTAAAAACAGGCTTTGAAAAATTAAAACGGTTAAAGGTGTTGTAAGGTATAAGTACAATAATAATCATTGTTAAACCAACGATGATTGAAAGTTGTTGCTGGAAACCAAATAAGTATAGGCTTTTGCCAATAAGACCAAAAACTAATCCTAAAATACCATAGGACAGTAATCTGCCAAAATGATAAATAGAAATTTGTATTACTTTATTATATGTATTATTTCTATCAACTGGAAGCACAAAAGCAATAGGTCCACACATACCAACACAGTGAAAACTTCCTAATAAACCAAATATTAATGCTGAAATAAGCATATTTAATATACAATAGACTTTTTGAACAAATAAGACGTTCCGTTATATTGCCAATCAATAGAAATGTCCCATCTACCATCTAATAAACGTTTGTCAGGTACGAGCAAATAAGATTCAGATATTGAAATTGGAGTTTCAAAATCTAAGTGTTTGTTAGATGGTCTATATAGGGACACTTTACCTGTAATTTTTTTTGAATCGAAATTTTGAGGAAACATAATAACTAAACCTTCTGTTGTTTTAGTATATGTAACATTTTCTTCAAGATTATTAGCATTATTTAATTTATCAATGTCATTTTGATAGCTAATTTCTGCTTTATAATAATCTTCAGTCACCAAATCATGATCATATTTTTTGTTAAAATTCATTGAAATAACAAAATACATTATAAAGGAAATGAATCCAATAAACGCTAAAACAATTCCAGTACCCCAATTAAATTTCATAGTATTCTATAGTTTTAATTATAACTTCTTGGTCCCAAAAAGTTAACGGTTGTTGTTTCAATTAATTGCTCATGACTATAAACCTCAATCATTAACTTGTTCTTATCACCTGTTAAATCGCTTTTATTTATCTCAATAAATAATGTGCCTTCTGCAATTCCTTGAGCAGGTACAAAAAAGTTATCTTTAGTGGATACAAGTTTGATAGTCCCTTTATATTTTCTTAATTTAAAAACAACATCATCAATTTCTTTATTGGTTTTATTTACTAATTTATAAGTAAATACATTGCTAATAATATTGTTGGCTTTGTGCTCAAATAATTGTCCTGGTAATCTTAAAACTCTAGCTTCTACATCATTTCTTAAAAATAGCATTCCAGTTAAAACCCCGGTAAGAATTATTAATACGGCAATATAGCCTTTCAGTCTGGCAGTTAATTTAAAGGGTTCTTTGTTTTCAATTTCAGCTTCACTGGCATATCTAATAAGTCCTTGTTCAAGACCTACTTTTTCCATAATTGAATCACATTCATCTATACATGCTGTACAATTTACACATTCTAGTTGTGTGCCGTTTCTAATATCAATACCTGTAGGACATACATGAACACATTGTTTACAATCTATACAATCGCCGTGTCCTAGGCCTGTTCTATCTTCATTTTTACGCCATTTTTTTCTACCGTTTTCTGCTTCACCACGTTTATGATCATACGCTACTACAATTGATTTATTGTCTAATAAGACACCTTGTAATCTTCCGTATGGGCATGCTATAATACATACTTGTTCTCTAAACCAGGCAAAAACAAAATAGAAAACAGCGGTAAAAATTCCTAAGGGGAATAGGGTTGATAAATGAGCAGAGGGGCCATCTATAACGTATTGTATTACTTTATCACTTCCTATTAAATATGCTAAAAATACATTGGCAATTAAAAATGAAATCATTAAAAAGATGCTCCATTTTAAAGCGCGTTTTTTTATTTTTTCACTATTCCATTCTTGTTTGGTGAGTTTAATTTGCTTAGTCCGGTCACCATCTATCCAAAATTCAATCCTTCTGAATACCATTTCCATAAATATGGTTTGTGGACAAATCCACCCACAGAAAATTCTACCAAAAGCAACAGTAAATAAAGTAATGAAGATAACTCCAATTAACATGGATATTACAAATAAATGGAAATCCTGTGGCCAAAACGGGAAACTAAAAATATTAAATCGACGCTCTAAAATATTGAACATCAAAAATTGGTTTCCGTTAATTTTTATAAATGGAGAAAAAACAAGAAATGCTAAAAGAAAATAACTTAATAGTTTTCTGGATTCATAAAGTTTACCATTTGGCTTTTTTGGAAAAACCCAAGCACGCTTACCTTCTGCATTTATAGTACCAATTGAATCTCTAAAATTTTCGTTTTCTGGGGTTTCCATTTTGATGGAGTAATAATGTAATAGAAGCAATAAAACAATTTCATAATTGTTTTATTGCTTCTTAATGTTGAAATTTTAATTAGCAGATACCGTTAAGGAGTCTACTTCAGTAGTTGCAGCCTCAACAGGTGTTACAGCATTTTCATCAATCCAAACATCGCCTTCTGGGGCCTTAGGATTTGCTGGTGTAGTACCTTCTAAAGACAACACATAACTGGCTACTTGAGCTATTTCTGATGGTTTAAAATTTTGTTTCCATGAAATCATTCCTTTTCCTGCACGGCCTCCTTCAGTTATAGTATTAAATACATTTTTAATACCACCACCTAAAATCCAGTGATTATCAGTTAAGTTAGGACCAATTCCACCGCCACCATCTGCCATATGGCATGCAATACAGTTTTGTTCGAAAATAGCTTTTCCACTATTTAAATCTGCAGAATCGGTTAATAATGTAACGGTATTTATGTCTACTAAGTCTTTGGCAGTTTTTTTGTATTCGGCAATACTTATCTTTGCAGCTTCGTATTCTTGAGCTAATTCATCAAATTGGCTGTTATTACCAAAAACATGAAAGTTAATTAAATATACGGCTGCAAAAACAATAGAAGCATAGAAAGAATATAACCACCAAGGTGGTAATGAATTATCTAATTCTTTAATGCCATCATAATTATGATCTAATATAAGCTCGCCTTCTTCTTCTATCGGTTTGGTGCCCGCTAATTTGTTATAGATATTTTTAATCCATAAAAACTGTGGTGCTTTATTTTTTAAAGCCAAATAACGCTCTTTTCCTTCCTTTGACAAACTTAGAAACATTACATTTTCAAGCGCATTTGTGATAGCTTCAATGGCAATAAGTATTATTAAAACTAATCCTAAAAAAAGCAGTACTATTGGAAATTTTACAAAGGCTGGTTGTGCACCAGAATCTACAAAATATTCTACGAGCCCAAAAATTATAAAGAATATAAC
>JAHEDS010000020.1:0-26557 GCA_024641135.1 Flavobacteriales bacterium | reverse complement strand
TCAAGTTCAAGAGGCGTATAAGGTTTTACACTGGCTATAGTTGGAATATTAGATTTCACTAATATGGTTGGAACAATTTGAACTATACCACCTATTAGAATCGCAATAGTCGCGAAAATGGTTAATTTAATAGGTTTGCGTTCTAACCAAGAATGCCATGCTTCACCTGCTAATCTGTGTTTAGAAACACGCTCTAATGCAGGAGCCTCAGCAAGTTCATCAGTAACGGCGCTTCCAGATCTAATGGTTGCAATAATATTGTAAACTAAAATTAGCATACCGGTTAAATATAAAGTACCACCAATAGCACGCATCCAATACATAGGAATAATTTCGGATACCGTTTCTAGGAAGTTACCATATACTAAAGTACCATCAGGATTAAATTGTTTCCACATACTGGCTTGTGTAAACCCAGCGACATACATGGGTAAGGCATAAATTATGATACCTAAGGTACCTAACCAAAAATGTAAATTAGCCAATCCTATTGAGAATAATTTAGTTTTAAATAATCTTGGCACTAGATAATATATGATACCAAATGCCATAAAACCGTTCCAGGCAAGTGCGCCAACATGCACGTGTGCAATAATCCAATCGGTAAAATGCGCAATGGCATTGACGTTTTTTAATGATAAAGTAGGTCCTTCAAAGGTGGCCATACCATAACCGGTGATGGCGACTACTAAAAATTTCAAAACAGGGTCAGTTCTTACTTTATCCCATGCACCTCGAAGCGTTAATAATCCGTTTATCATACCACCCCAAGAAGGCATCAATAACATAACAGAAAAAGCGACACCTAAGTTTTGCGCCCATTCGGGAAGTGCGGTGTATAAAAGATGATGAGGTCCTGCCCAGATGTAGATAAAGATTAATGACCAGAAGTGAACAATAGATAGTCTATAGGAATATACAGGTCTATTTGCTGCTTTTGGGATAAAATAATACATTAAACCTAAAAAAGGAGTTGTTAAAAAGAAGGCTACGGCATTGTGGCCATACCACCATTGTACCAATGCATCTTGGACACCAGCATAAACAGAGTAAGATTTAAGAGCACTAACAGGAAGTTCTAAACTATTAAAAATATGGAGTACAGCTACTGTTACAAAAGTGGCTAAATAAAACCAAATGGCAACATACAAATGGCGTTGTCTTCTCTTTAGAATGGTCCAAATCATATTAATACCAAAAACAACCCAAATTAAGGCAATAGCAATATCGATAGGCCATTCAAGTTCTGCATATTCTTTAGATGTTGAGTATCCTAATGGTAAGGAGATAGCAGCAGCAACAATTATAAGTTGCCAACCCCAAAAATTAATATTACTTAATAAGTCGCTCGCCATACGCGTTTTTAGCAAGCGCTGTAGAGAGTAGTAGATGCCGGCAAACATGGCATTTCCTACAAATGCAAAAATAACGGCATTAGTGTGTAAAGGCCTTAAACGACCAAAACTTAACCAAGATATGCCATCAGTCATGTTAGGGAATAAAAACATAAATGCGAGTATTAAACCAACAAGCATTCCCACAACACCAAAAACTATTGTGGCATAAATGAATTTAGTAACGATTTTGTTATCGTAATGAAATTGTTGCATTTCCATAATTATAAATATTAATCTTTTTTGGTTAGAATTTATTTATCTGATTTTTCTTTTATAAGTTCGTCTTCAAAGAGCATACGAACCGAAGGGGTATAGCTATCATCAAATTGGCCATTTTTTACGGCAATAATAAAGGCTACAAAAAATATTACGGCTACAATAATGCTGACAGTTAGCATTATATAAATGACACTCATACCTTACTGAATTTAATGGTTAAAAATACTTTCATGCTTTATCTAATAAAATGATTTATATCATGTTTATTTTAATTTTCTTCCCGCAATGTTTGTTGAAAGTGTTGTAAAGATAACAATACTTATTGAACTTAACGGCATTAAAATGGCTGCAAAAACAGGAGCTAATTGTCCTGTTATTGCAAAATAAAGTCCAATTATATTATAAAAAAAAGATAAGGCAAAACTCCATTTAATAATTTTTATAGAAGTTTTTGAAATCTTTATATAATTATAGAGTTGATTAAATTTTGATGCATCTAAAATAGCATCACAGGCCGGAGAAAATACGTTGACATTTTCTGAAATAGCAATCCCAACATTACTTTGTGCTAAAGCTCCTGCATCATTTAAACCATCTCCTATCATCAAAACATTTGCTCCTTCACTTTGATGGTATTTAATGTATTCAAGTTTGTCTTCAGGTTTTTGATTAAATAATAATTTTGTTTTAGCAGGTAATATTTTTGTTAAATTTTCTTTTTCGCCTTCATTATCTCCAGAAAGAATAACCAAATCAAAATGCTTTTTTAGTTTATTAAATAATTGAGATAATCCTTTTCTATAGGAATTATAAAATGTGAATTTACCTTTATAAGTATTGTTAGTACTTACATGAACCATTGTGTTTAAAGATGTTTTTTCTACTTTGTACCCAACAAAAGGTGCAGAACCTATTTTGATTTGATTTGCCTGATAAGTACCTTCAATTCCTTCACCTACAAATTCCTGGTAATTATCCAATGAAACAATAAAGTTATCTTTTAAGATACGATATAAAGCTCTACTTAATGGATGATTCGATCCCCGTAAGGTGCTTTTTAAAAGTAATTCTTCTTCACTTGAAAGATCAATACCATCATAATGAATAGTCGAATCTACGTTTGATGTTATAGTACCCGTTTTATCAAAAATAATAGTGTTTACTTTTGCTAAATTTTCAATAACACTGGCATTTTTAAGATAGAACTTTTTAGTGCCTAATATGCGTAATACATTTCCAAAAGTAAAAGGAGCAGAGAGAGCTAATGCACATGGGCATGCAATAATTAATACGGCTGTAAAGACATTTAATGCTTTGCTCGCATCAATAAATAACCAGTAACACGTAGATATTATTGCTATGGCTAAAATTGCAACAGTGAAATATTTACTTATACTATTTGTAATGGATGTAAAGGAAGCTTCTTTATCTGTTTTAAAAACGTCATTACTCCAAAGTTGTGTTAAATAACTTTGTTCGACAGATTTTAAAACATCAACTTCTATAATACCATCTAATTGTTTACCTCCAGCAAACAATTTATCACCCGAGCTTTTTGAAACTGCTTTTGCTTCACCTGTAACAAAACTGTAATCTATGTGAGCGTTTCCTTTAATTAAAATACAATCAACAGGGATTAATTCTTCATTTCTTATTAATAATCGGTCGCCTTTTTCAATGTCGTATACCTGAATAGATTCTTCGGTGCCATTTGGTAATATTTTCGTAATTCCAATGGGGAAATAAGATTTGTAATCGCGTTCAAATGATAAGAATGAGTAGGTTTTTTGCTGAAAAAATCTTCCTAATAATAAAAAGAATACAAGACCAGTTAGGCTATCAAAAAACCCTGAACCTAAGTTGTAAATAATTTCAACCGTACTTCTTATAAATAAGACTAAGATTCCTAAGGCAATCGGGACATCAATGTTTAAAATTTGAGTACGTAACCCTTTATAAGCAGAAATAAAATATTCCTGAGCAGAATAGAAAACTACAGGAACAGAATAAATAAACATGAGCCATCTAAAAAGGGGCTTATATTGCTCAAGCCAAAATTCATTCACTTCAAAATATTCGGGGAATGATAAAAACATCACGTTTCCAAAAGCAAATCCTGCAAATCCTAGTTTGTATATTAAAGACCGGTCAATATTTTTTTTATTGGTACTGTAATCATCGAGACTAATAAAGGGTTCATAACCAATACTGTTCAATAAAATAACTAAGTCTTTTAAACTAATTAATGCTGAATTATAGGTGATTCTTACATTTTTTTTACCAAAGTTTACAAGAGAAGAGCTTACTGCCGGATTGATTTTGTTTAAATTTTCCAATACCCAAATGCAAGAACTGCAATGAATATTTGGAATGTATAATGTGATTATTTGAGTTTTACCATCATTAAACTCAAGTAATTTCTCAACAATTTTTGCATTGTCTAAAAAATTATATTTGCCTTCAATTTCTTTAGGCGTAGATCCTGGTGCTTGTTGTAAATCGTAATAACAAGTTAAATCATTCGCTGAAAATATTTCATAAACAGTTTTGCAGCCGTTACAGCAAAATGCTTTATCATCAAATATGATTTCAGAATTTTTTGCGTCTAAACCGCAGTGGAAACATGTATTATGTCCCATAATTTTATTTGCTCCTTTTGTACCTATCTGCAAAGATTTTTAATTAGTGCTGAATGAAATATGATAAATGTCATGTTTTATAAATATGATATGTGTTGTGATTTACTTAATTTTACACCTCTGTAAATTATGCTATGGGAAACTATGGGTAAGTGTGAACAATGTATTATTAAACAATTTAATTCTCTAAAAACTTTGACCAACGAAGAATTAGTGAGAATATCTAGTTGTAAAACTTCTAGGGTGGTCAAAAAAGGAGAGACTATTTTTGAGGAGGGTGAAACCTTAAAAGGCATATATTGTGTTAGAGATGGCATTTGTAAACTTACCAAATTAAGTTCAAATGGAAAAGACCAAATTATAAAATTAGTTGTTAAAGGAGAATTGCTAGGTCAACGATCTTTAATAAGTGATGAAAGTGTTAATCTAAGTGCTATTGCTCTAAACGATATGGAATTATGTTTTATTCCTAAGTCGGAAATCATGAATGATCTTCAAAAAAATACAAATTTTACATTTGATATTTTAAGAGAAATGGCAATAGATTTAAAGGAAGCTGATGATATTATTGTAAATATGGCTCAGAAATCGGTAAGACAGCGTTTGGCTGAAACTTTAATTTATATAAATGATAGTTTCGGAACAAAATCTGATGGAACGTTAAGTGTCCTTTTATCCAGAGAAGATTTTGCAAATATTATTGGTACGGCAACAGAATCAACAATTCGGGTTATATCTCAATTTAAGAAGGAAAAATTAATAGCTACGATTGGTAAACAAATTAAAATTATTGATATTGAAGGATTAAGGCGTGTTGAATAATATGTTACATTGTTTTAGTATAAAATATAAAAGGCTCTGATTTATCAGAGCCTTTTTTTTAATCTAGTTTAAAAGATTTTATTTCTTTAAATGGATTGGTTTTTAACTTCTCCATATTTATTTGAAATATTTTCCATGAATCATTAAAAAATTCATTGGTCTTATTTAAAGCTGCATTTAGGGCTTCCTTCGCATTTTCAATTAAAACGGTTTCCGTTGAGGTTATTCCATTTTGTCTGGAACGCACATAACTAGAGGCTAGTCCTAATCTTTGCATTACGGTAACTTCGGGGTTGCGCGTAATTCCTTGTCTTTTATCTTCTTTACCTATATAAATATCAATTATTGAATCAATTTGTTTAGTCATGTCTTTACTAGATTTAATATCAACTTTAAACTTATCCTTATCTAGTTTTTTTAAATCTGATTCAAATTTTTCAGCAATTTGTTTGCTTTCAACTAATTGAGAAATGGCATCAACAGCAGTTTGCTGCATAGCTTCCAAATTTTTTGAGGTGGAATAAACGGCATTAATATTTTCTAATGAAACGTTTAATCTTGGATCTGTTTCTACAGTGATCATTTCTTCAGAAGTTTGGTCTCCAAAAGTCATAATCACTTTATAAGTTCCAGGTTTCACTGTTACACCTCCTGGTTCTCTATTTCTTTTTCTTGTGGTTCTTGATGGCCTTTCAACACCAGCTTCATCTAAATTCCATGATGATTTATAAATCCCAGAAGAATCTGGTGCTTTTTGTTTCAGAGTTCTAATTAATCTATTTTCATCATAAATCGTAATGGAAATAGAATCCCATTTCACTTTAGCAATATCCTTTTCGCTAGTATCATTATCATCATCTGCTTTTTCGTCGTCATCTTTTTTATCGTCTTCCTTTTTCTTTTCATCAATAGTAATATAATATGATAAGAGAGCGCCAGCTTTTCGGTTTTCACCATTAAACATATCATCAGCTCCAAAACGACTTCCAGTAGGTTGTTGATAAGCCGCTAAATAAGCAGTTGGAGGTGTGAATAATTCTATTTTTTGATTAAGAATGTTTTTGTTTTTTGCCAATGCACGTAATGGTCTGATATCATCAAGAATCCAGGCAGCTCTTCCAAAAGTACCTATAACTAAATCATTTTCTCTGGGGTGAATCACCAAATCTTTAACAGAAACTGTTGGAAAACCAGAGGTCCATTTTATCCAATTATTACCTGCATCTAAAGAAATATAAAGTCCGTCATCGGTACCTAAAAACATTAAATTTGGTTCTTCTGTATCTTCCAGAATACAGAGGGCATAACTTTTAACATCATTTTCATCAACAATTCGTTCCCAAGTTTTACCATAATCTTTAGTTCTAAAAGCATAAGGTGTATAATTAAATCGTCTGTAATCGTTGGCAATTAATAAGGCTTCTCCTTTATGTTTATTAGATGCCCTAATTTGAGGAATCCAACTTCCTTTAGGTAATCCTTTAATATTTTGAGAAACATCAGTCCAGCTTGTGCCACCGTTTTGTGTAATTTGAACGCGACCATCATCTGTTCCTACCCAAATCATATCTTGTTCTAAAGGAGAAGGCTCAATAACTATAACAGTAGTATAGTTTTCTGCTCCGGTAGCATCCATGGTAAGCCCGCCACTTTGATCTTGTTTTTGCTTTTCAGAATCATTAGTAGTTAAATCAGGAGAGATTATGGTCCAGGTCTCACCTTTGTCGGTAGATTTGTGTACAAACTGACTTCCAAAATAAATAGTGCTGTTATTAAAAGGGTCAATGTTAATAGCAGCGTTCCAATTGAATCTCAATTCAACTTTTGGGTCTGGATGCGTTGGTCTAACTATATAATTATTCCCAGTTTCCCAGTCATATCGGCTTACATACCCTTGTTGGCTCATACTCCAACCAAATCTAGAATCATCTTTATCTGGAACCACATCAAAACCATCTCCAAAACTAATTTCCTGCCAATAAGAGTTCCTTATTCCTTGGTCTTTCCAGACGTATGCAGGACCGCGCCAGGAACCGTTATCTTGCATGCCACCATAGACATTGTATGGGATATCGTTATCTACTGCGATGTGATAAAATTGCCCAACTGGAAGATTCCCTATAAAACGCCAGGTTTTTCCACCATCTTTAGTAATATTTAAACCTCCATCGTTTCCATCAATTATAAAATCACCATTATCTGGATGTATCCAAAAGGCATGATGGTCGGGATGCACACCATTATCAACTCCGTAAGCTGGCATGAGTTGTGTGAATTTTTTACCGCCATCTTCACTGACATTTATATAGGTAAATACAGAATAGATCCTATTTTCATTTTGAGGATCTACATATAATTCTGAATAATAAAATGGTCTGTTGCCTATGTCATCATTGTCATTGATTTTTTTCCATTTAAAACCTCCATCTTCACTTTTATAAAGAGCATTCTTTTTTGCTTCAACTAAGGCATAAATAGTATTAGGTTTATTTGAAGCTATAGCAACACCAATTCTGCCAAGATTTCCTTTAGGGAATCCGTCCTTTTCAGTTACTTTTTTCCAGTTTTTACCACCATCGTGTGTTATAAATAACCCTGATCCTTCACCTCCCGATTTAAAAAACCAAGGATCTCTTTTATGCTCCCACATTGCTGCAATAAGTTTGTTAGGATTTGATGGGTCCAAAATCAAATCTGCAGCACCAGATTTATTAGTTGTAAATAGAATTTTATTCCATGATTGTCCACCATCAGTAGTTTTAAAAACACCACGTTCGGCATGTTCACCCCAAGGAGAACCTATAGCAGCGACATAAACAACATTTGGATTTGTGGGATCAATAACTATCCTATGAATATGGCGCGTTTTTTCCAGCCCCATCGAAATCCAATGTTTTCCACCATCTAAAGATTTGTAAATGCCATAACCACCATTGAGACTATTTCGTGGATTTCCTTCTCCTGTTCCAACCCAAATGACACTTGGATTAGATTGTTGAATGGCAACAGCTCCAATAGAAGCAGTTACTTCGTTATCAAATATGGGGCTCCATTTAATACCACCTGATGTAGACTTCCATAACCCCCCTGAAGCAGTTCCAACATACATAATGTCTGGATTACTGTGAACAACATCAATTGACGTAACTCGACCAGACATGCCTCCTGGTCCAATATTTCTAGGTTTTATATCTTTCAATATATCCATTGAAAAATCTTGTGCAAAAAAGGATTGAGAAATAAATAAGACAGAGATTAAAAAGAAATTTTTCATTAAATAAAATTTTGAATGTTCTAAAATAGCAAAAACTTATTAATAGATTCTTAAAATTGATACTGTAAATCTCAAAGGACCCATTTTAATTATTATTTTTATAGAGCTATGAAAAAGGATATTTCTAAAAAAAAAGGCTTTGTTTTTAAAACCTATGAAGCTCCATATCAATCACCTTTTGAAAAACTCTTTGATGTTTTTAAAGAGTTAATTACTCATACTTCGGGCGATTTTGATGAGGCTATTGATTGGTTAAGAGAACTAGATAAAGAATATAAGCTTACTACATCTGATTATACTGTTGATGATTTTATAGAAGATCTTAAAAAGAAAGGTTACATAAGAGAAGAAATTAATCCTGACGGAAATGGTGCTATGGCTATCACCGCAAAGACAGAGCGGGCCATTAGACAGCAAGCATTGGATCAGATTTTTGGAAGTATTAAAAGGAGCGGTCAAGGAAATCATAAAAGTAAAAGCCCTGGAATAGGTGATGAGCATACAGGTGATTTTAGAAACTATCAGTTTGGTGATGCTTTAGATAAAGTGTCAATGACTGAGAGTTTAAAGAATGCCCAAATCAATCATGGTATAGGTGATTTTAATATTTCAGAAGAAGATTTGGTAGTTGAGGAGACTTTGCATAAATCTCAAATGAGTACCGTTTTAATGATTGATATTAGTCATAGTATGATCTTGTATGGTGAGGACAGAATTACTCCAGCTAAAAAAGTGGCAATGGCATTAGCCGAATTGATTACCACAAGATATCCAAAAGACACCTTGGATATTTTGGTATTTGGTAATGATGCCTGGCAAATAGAAATTAAGGATTTGCCTTATTTAAAAGTGGGGCCTTATCATACCAATACTGTCGCAGGTTTGCAGCTAGCCATGGATCTGCTTCGCAGAAAACGTAATACCAACAAGCAGATATTTATGATTACTGATGGAAAACCTAGTTGTTTAAGGTTGCCGGATGGACAGTATTATAAAAATAGTAACGGATTAGATAAACATATTGTAAATAAATGTTATGCAACTGCTCAACAAGCAAGGCGCTTGCATATTCCAATTACTACCTTTATGATTGCGAAGGATTCTTATTTAATGCAATTTGTTAGAGAATTTACCTATGCTAACCAAGGAAAAGCATTTTATACTGGGTTAAAAGGATTAGGAGAAATGATTTTTGAAGATTACGAAACGAATAGAAAAAAAAGAATTAGAGGATAAAACCATATGAAAATAGAAACTATTAAAACTTTAGGAAGTTTAAAAGCGGCTGGTTATAGAAGTAAATCAATAAAAGATGAATTAAGAGATAATTTAATTCTTAAAATAAAGAATAAAGAAACCACTTTTGAAGGAGTACATGGTTATGAAAATACTGTGATACCTGAATTGGAGCGAGCTATTTTATCACGTCATAATATCAATTTATTAGGTTTGCGAGGTCAAGCTAAAACACGATTAGCACGATTAATGATTCATTTGTTAGATGAATATATTCCTTATGTTGAAGGATCTGAAGTTAATGATGACCCATTACAGCCTATTTCACGGTATGCCATTGAATTAATTAAAGAAAAAGGAGAAAACACGCCAATTGCTTGGTTGCATAGAAGTGAAAGATTTGCTGAAAAGTTGGCAACACCTGATGTAACTGTAGCCGATATTATTGGGGATGTTGATCCCATAAAAGCGGCCAATCTAAAATTAAGTTATGCTGATGACCGCGTAATTCATTACGGAATGATTCCACGGGCCAATCGTTGTATTTTTGTTATCAATGAATTACCAGATTTACAGGCAAGAATTCAAGTTGCTTTATTTAATATTTTACAGGAAGGCGATATTCAAATACGTGGTTTTAAGGTGAGATTACCTCTTGATATTCAGTTTTTATTTACTGCAAACCCAGAAGATTATACCAACAGAGGAAGTATAGTTACTCCTTTAAAAGATAGAATAGGTTCCCAGATTTTAACACATTACCCAATTGATATCGAGACAGCAAGATTAATTACTGAGCAGGAAGCAAAATTAGTTGAAAGTCAGAAAGAGTTGGTGATAGTTCCAGATTTGGCAAGAGATTTATTAGAACAAATAGTATTTGAAGCCAGAGAAAGTGATTTTATTGATGCTAAAAGTGGAGTTAGTGCTAGGCTAAGCATAACAGCTTTAGAAAATTTATTGAGTACTGCAGAGCGTAGAGCATTGAAGGCTGGTGATACTAAAACTATGATAAGGTTGAGTGATTTTGTTGGAATCATACCATCTATTACTGGTAAAGTTGAACTCGTTTATGAGGGCGAACAGGAAGGTGCTGCAGTGGTTGCCTATAATTTAATTGGTGAAGCAGTAAAAAGTTTGTTTGAAGAGTTTTTTCCAAAGATTGAAAAGTTGAAAACACAAGATCAAGAATCACCTTATGATAATTTAGTCTCCTGGTTTTTTAATCAAAAAGGAGGGTTTGAATTATTAGATGATGCTAGAGATAAAGAATACAAAAGTTTATTGGATGCTATTTCACCTTTAGACGATTTATTGGCTGAATACCAGCCCAATTTAGCCAAAGTAGATAGTTATTTTGTAAAGGAATTTGTGCTTTGGGCTTTAGTTGAATTTAAGCAATTAAGCAAATTCCGTTTTACAGAAGGCACTCAGTTTAAAGATCCTTATGGAAGTTTTATAAGTGGTATTTAATTACCAATTACCTCTACTTTTAATATTATTGGCGCATAATTGAATGATTTCAGTTATGCGCTTTCCTCTTGTAGTTTGTCTTTTAGCTTGATTTAGCCAATACAAATAGCTTTTTCTGTAAGAAGGAGCAAAGTTTTGATAATTAGTATAAGCCATTTGATTTTTATCAAATTCAAGCTTTAAGTCCTCGGGGATAATGCCATTTTCAACATCATCCAAAATAGTCCAGCTTCCATTTTTTTTAGCTCTATCAATTATTTCTAAACCTGTTGCGTGCATCAAATTGGAGTTTAACAATTCTTCAATATATTTCTTATTTAACGCACTCCAGACACTTTTGTGATTTCGGGGAGTAAAATATTGTCTGCGTTTACCATTACCTAAGCTTTTTACTGTAGAATCTATCCATCCATAACACAAGGCTACTTTTACGGCCTCCTCCCAACGCATACTGTCTTTTTCATGGTCGACCTTAAAAAAAATCAAATAAACACCTTTTGAACTTAGGTGGTTATGATGCAACCATTCACGCCAGTCATTATCTGTTTTAAAATAGTGCTCTTGTAATTCAGACATTAAAGTTTTTTAATTTTTATATAAAAATTTCGGTCTACCTGAAATAAATCTATAAATGACTCTGCCAATAATGATTTCCACTCTGCTGTTGGGAATATCCATTGCTCGTTTTTATTAACAGTTACTTTAATTGGCATATCAAATTTATCTACTATTTGTGTCCAACGATACTTTAATTCCCCTTCATCAATTTTATATTCTAAAGTTGGAATGTTAGTAGTTCGTAAATATTGATTAAAAAATTCGGTTAAATCAATCCCACTTTCTTCACTTAAATAATTTTCAATTTGTTGTGTTGTAACCGTTTGATGAAAAAATGTTCTATTCATACCGCGTAAAATTTGTCTCCATTTTTCATCATTTTCAATAAGTTGTCTTAAGGTGTGTAACATATTAGCACCTTTAGGATACATATCTCCGGAGCCTTCTTTATTAACATTATAATAACCAATTATGGGTTTGTCATTTCTTATGTTTTGCCTGGTGCCAATCACATAATCAGCGGATGCTTCTTTTCCAAAATAATAGTCCACAAATAAATTTTCTGAGTAGGCAGTAAATCCTTCGTGGATCCACATATCTGCAATGTCTTTATACGTTATATTATTTGCGAACCATTCATGACCCGATTCATGAATAATGATGAAATCAAATTTTAAACCCCAACCGGTACCAGAAAGATCACGTCCCAAATACCCTTTCATGTATTGATTACCATAAGTGACAGAACTTTGATGTTCCATGCCTAAATATGGTACTTCAACTAACTTAAATCCATCTTTATAAAAGGGATAGGGCCCGAACCAATGTTCAAAAGCTTTCATCATTTTTGGGGCGTCTTTAAAGTGTTCTTTAGCTTTATCCAGATTATCTTTTAAAACATAATAATCCATATCTAAGTTGCCATTTTCCCCATCATATATCTCTGAAAAATGGGTGTAGTCTCCTATATTGATATTAACCCCATAATTATTAATTGGATTTTTTACTATCCAATTGAATGTTTTTCTGTCGTTATATTGTTCAATACTTCTTAATCTCCCATTGGATACATCCATTAATCCTTTTGGTGTATTTACACTAATTAACATACTGTCAACTTCATCATACATATGGTCTTTGCAAGGCCACCAAACACTGGCCCCTAAACCTTGACAAGAAGTAGCTATAAAATCATTTCCATTATTATCTTTTTTCCATGAAAACCCACCATCCCACGGCGCTCTAATAGCCTCTTTAGGATTGCCTTCATAAAATACTTCTAAGGTATTAATACTTCCAATATTTTGTTCCTTTTTAAGTTTTATAAAATGAGCATTTCCATCTTGGTTAACTTCAAGTTCTTCACCATCTTGTATGACTTTAGTGATTTTTAATGGAGGTTGTAAATCAATTTGTAAATCCTTCTGTGAGTCAACTACTTTATATTGAATAGTATTACTTCCAGAGATAAATTTTATTTCAGGTTCTACTTTTATATTTAAATGGTAATAAGTTAAATCCCACCAAGCGCGTTCGGGTGTAATAGATCCTCTAAGTGTGTCTTGATTTGTGAAAACATTTTTTTCTACTATAGGTGTTTGGGCCTGAAGAAAAGTGCTCCATAACGAAAGGAAAATGATGGATATTATGAGTTTTTTTAACATATAATAATTATTAGTTTCTTATTATTTTATTTGGGAATACAACAGGACTTTCAAAGCCGTTTTTTCCAACAGAAGCAATGCCAAAGAAATAATTATCAATGACAATTCCATTTAGCGTAAATTTTGTTACATCTCCAACGTATCGACTGTTATCCCATGTTGGAGATGTGGTATCACGCCAATAAATTTTATAACCGATTGCTCCATCTACCTTATCCCATTCAAATTTTGATGAAGCTTCAACAATACCTCCAATAGCCACATTTTTTGGGGCTGGAGGTGCCCAAGCTAAACTTGCTAAATTTATTGCATTAACAGCTGTTAGTTTTTTAGCGTAATCAAAATTAACATGTTTAATAACATCACCGTACATAACTCCATTTTCTTCTCTAATGTCTTGATGCTGTTGTGTATAATTTTCATGAGCTTCCATAATTCTGATTCCAGCAAAACCTAAATCGTTAAAGGGGCGATGATGACCACCACGACCAAAACGATCGAGTCTGTAAACCATCATCGGGTTCATTTCTGGCATATATGTTAGTACGTTTTTATGTACATATCTGGCCAATTGACGAGAGATCCCATCAACTTCACCGCCATAAAAACGACGCATTTGACGTTCGCGTTCTGATTCAGTTGGAGGTACAGGTTCAGAGAATATTCTGAATGTTCTATTATCTATTACACCATCAACACCTTTAATATTTCCAATCATATCATTGTTTAAAATTCCAATAATATCCCAACCTTTTTCCTGAGCATATTTAGCTAAGCCTGCACCACCAAAAAGACCTTGTTCTTCACCAGAAAGGCCCACATAAATAATACTATTTTCAAATGTGTATTTCGATAATACTCTTGCGGCTTCAATAGTGCCTGCCATTCCTGATGCATTATCATTAGCTCCAGGGGCATCTGTAATGAAATCTGAACCATCACTGGCTCTTGAATCGATATCACCACTCATAATAATATATCTATTCGGGTATTTGGTTCCTTTTTGTATGGCCACTACATTAACAACCCAAGCATCATGTGGTACACGAGTATTTCCTTCTTTAGTTACAAAATCTTTTTGATAAAAAACGTTTAAGCATTGATTACAATCTTTTGATATAGATTCGAATTCAGATTTTATCCAACGCCTGGCAGCCCCAATTCCATGAGTATTTGAAATGGTATCGCTAAAGGTATTCCTTGTTCCAAAATCGACTAATGTTTGAACAGTTTTTTCTATTTTCTCTGAAGAAACACTATCAATAATTTGATAAAGTTCAGTTTGTGATTGGGATACTAATAGTTGAATTGAAAAGAATAGGGTTAAGGTAACTAATGATTTCATGTTATATTTTTCACTAAAATAATAAAAAAAAGCGCCTCGAATATGAAATCGAGACGCTTTTGAATTCAAATTAGTCAGAATTTTTAAAAACAATATTTGTTTTCTGTTTTTACTTTTTCAGCAATGTCTCTTCGTAAATCAACGATGTCTGGATAATTGGTGTATTTTACGTAGCGTTTAAGTCCCATTAGGAGCATTCGTTGTTCATCACCTTCTGCGAATGAAATAATGCTTTCTTTTCCATTTTTCTCAACTATTGAAACAGCATTGTATAAGTATAATTTAGCCATAGCAATTTGAACTTTTTGAGCCTCTTCACCAAAACGTTTCACATTTTTCTCTGTTCTTAAAATGGCAGATTCCGCCATATAAATTTCAATTAAAATATCGGAAGCTGCTATTAATAATTGTTGATGGTTATCTAAATCTGGTCCAAATTTTTGAACTGCCGCACCTGCAACCATTAAGAACACTTTCTTAATCTTTGCAATCATATCTTTTTCTTCAGAAAACAACTCTGAATAATCTGGAGTTTCAAAAGATGGGATTCCCATTAATTCATTAGCGACAGCTGTTGCTGGCCCAAGTAAATCAACATGCCCTTTCATAGCTTTTTTAACGAGCATTCCAACCGATAGCATTCTGTTTATCTCGTTAGTACCTTCATATATTCTAGCGATTCTTGCATCCCTCCAAGCTGCTTCCATAGGGGTATCTTCTGAGAAGCCCATACCACCAAAAATCTGAATTCCCTCATCAGCACAATTTTGTACATCTTCAGAAACGGCAACTTTTAAAATAGAACATTCAATGGCATATTCTTCTACACCTTTAAGTTCTGCTTCCTGATGTGAATTACCAGCGGCAACACGTAAAGCAATACGATCTTCAATGTTTTTTGCAGCTCTGTAACAAGCTGATTCACCGGCGTATGTACTAGCACTCATTTCAGCTAGTTTTGCTTTTATAGCACCAAAATCTGCAATAGGCGTATTAAATTGTTTTCTTTCAGTAGCATATTGAATTGCAGTCGTAGTAATACGTCGTTGTGAATCAAGACAGGCTGCTGCCAATTTTATACGACCAACGTTTAAAGCGTTCATTGCAATTTTAAAACCATTGCCTCTTTCAGAAAGCATATTTTCAATTGGAACAACTGTATCTGTAAAGAATACTTGACGCGTTGATGAAGAGCGAATACCTAATTTATGTTCTTCTTCACCTAATGTAATTCCGTTTGGCTGGGCTTTATCATATTCTAAAATAAAACCAGTGATATTTTTGTCATTTTCAATTCGTGCAAAGACAATCATTAACTTACAAAAACCTGCGTTTGAAATCCACATTTTTTGTCCGTTGATTTTATAGCTTTTTCCATCTTCAGATAGGGTAGCAGTTGTTTTTCCAGAATTGGCATCACTTCCTGCACCTGGCTCTGTTAAACAATAGGCTCCAAACCATTCTCCAGTTGCTAGTTTTGGAATATATTTTTGTTTTTGTTCTTCAGTTCCATATAAAATTATTGGTAAAGTGCCAATTCCAGTATGCGCACCAAACGCAGTACTAAAAGACCCTGTTCCACTTGAAATGTAATCGCATGTTAATAAGGTTGAAACAAAACCCATACCCAAACCACCATAAGCTTCAGGAACAGCAACACTTAAAAAGCCAAGGTCACCTGCTTTTTTCATACATTCTTCAGTTAAAGCATAATCTTTAGCTTCAAATTTTGACTTATGTGGAATGATTTCACGGTCATTAAATTCCATCACTGCTTCTTTCATCATTTTTTGCTCCTCAGAAAAATCTTCTGGAGTAAACACGTCTTCGCAATTAGTTTCTTTTACTAAAAATTGACCTCCTCGTAATAAGTCTTTATCTTTTGTTTCCATTTTATTTAATACTGTTTTTTTTAATTTAAAAATTCAAATATGCCACAAGCGCCTTGTCCTGTTCCAACACACATGGTGACTGCACCATATTTATTTTTCATGTTTTGTTTACGCATTTCATCAAATAACTGAACTGATAATTTTGCTCCAGTACATCCAAGCGGATGTCCTAATGCAATAGCCCCTCCATTAACATTAATGATATTAGGGTCTAAGTTTAATTCCCTAATGACTGCTAAAGATTGCGATGCAAATGCTTCATTAAGTTCGATTAAAGATAAATCAGCTTGTTTCAATCCGGCCAATTTAAGAGCCTTTGGAATGGCTTTCACTGGACCAATCCCCATAATTCTAGGCTCAACACCAGCTGCGGCATAATTTACTAATCTTGCTATAGGCTCGAGGTTTAATTCTTTAACCATATCCTCACTCATAACCATCACAAAAGCTGCACCATCACTCATTTGCGATGAGTTTCCTGCTGTTACACTACCATCAGCTGCAAAAACTGGACGTAATTTTCCTAATGCTTCTATACTTGTACCTGCGCGCGGACCTTCGTCCTTAGTTACAGTATATGATTTTGTTGCTCTTTTTCCGTTTTCATCAATATAGGTCTGCTCAACATTTATTGGCACTATTTGCTCTTGAAAACGATTTTCTGAAAGTGCTTTTAAGGCTTTCATATGAGAATTAAAAGCAAACTCATCTTGATCTTCTCGCGAAATTTTAAATTGGTTAGCCACTGCTTCAGCCGTATTTCCCATACCCCAATAATAGTCTTCGTGCCCTGAATTAATTGTGTTATAATTTAATTCTGGTTTAAAACCTGTCATAGGAACAGAACTCATGCTTTCTGCACCTCCAGCAATAATACAATCGGCCATTCCAGCCTGAATTTTAGCTGCTGCAATTGCTATCGTTTCAACTCCAGAAGAACAAAAACGGTTGACAGTTACACCCGGTACATCAACACTATTTAATCCAATTAAAGAAATAAATCTTGCCATATTTAATCCCTGTGCTCCTTCTGGCATGGCATTACCTACAATAACATCGTCAATGCGTTTAACATCTAGATTTGGTAATTCCTTCATCATGTATTGGATGGTTTCTGCACCCAATTCGTCAGCTCTTTTAAAGCGGAATACTCCTTTAGGTGCTTTACCAACGGCCGTTCTATATGCTTTTACTATATATGCTTGTTTCATTTTCTTAATTTCTTAATGGTTTTCCTGTTTTTAACATATGTTGAATCCGTTCTAAGGTCTTGCGTTCTGTGCATAGACTTAAGAAAGCTTCACGTTCTAAGTCTAATAAATATTGCTCACTTACTAATGTAGGTTCAGATAAATCACCCCCAGCCATTACATATGCTAATTTATTGGCAATTTTATGGTCATGTTCACTAATATATTTACTAGCTTCCATAGCATCAGTCCCTACTAAAAACATACCTAACGCTTGTTTTCCAAGTACTTTAACATCTTTACGTTTTACTGGCTGCGTATAACCTTGTTCAGCCATTAATTTTGCATAGGCTTTGGCAGTTGCTATTTGTCTGTCTCTGTTAACTACAACAACATCCTTTCCTTTTTGAAGAATACCTAAATCAAACGCTTCATATGCTGAGGTAGCCACTTTAGCCATACCTATTGTTAAGAAATATTCTTGCAAAACATTTAATTCAACGTCATTTTTTCTAAAGGTATCAGAAGCTCTTAAAGCCATTTCTTTCGATCCACCTCCGCCTGGGATCACTCCAACTCCGAATTCTACCAGACCAATATATGTTTCAGAGGCCGCTACTACTTTGTCAGCATGCATAGATAATTCACAGCCACCACCAAGTGCCATACCGTGAGGAGCGGCCACTGTTGGTATTGATGAATAACGCATACGCATCATGGTATCTTGAAAATATTTTATGGCCATATTGAGTTCGTCATATTCTTGCTCTGCAGCCATCATAAAAATCATTCCAATATTAGCACCAACAGAAAAATTAGCTCCTTGGTTACCAATAACCAATCCTTGATAGTTCTTTTCCGCTAAATCAACAGCTTTGTTCAATCCTGCTAAAACATCACCACCAATAGTATTCATTTTGGATTGAAATTCACAGTTAAGAATTCCGTCACCTAGATCTTCAATGACAACACCAGAGTTTTTAAATACCTCATTCGATTTTCTAATATTGTCTAAAATGATAAATGCATCTTGACCTGGTATTTTCTCTTGTGATTTCTTAGGAATATCATAAAAGAAAGTTGCACCATCTTTTACTGAATAAAATGATTTATTTCCTGAAGCCAGCATATCTTGAACCCAAGAAGCAGGTTGTTTCCCTTCAGCTTTCATAAGTTCAATACCTTTTTCAACACCGATAGCATCCCAAATTTGGAATGGACCGTGTTCCCAGCCGAAACCAGCTTTCATGGCATCGTCTATTTTATATAACTCATCAGAAATTTCAGGGATTCTGTTTGACACATATTCAAACATACCAGCAAAATTCTTTCTGTAGAATTCACCAGCTTTATCTGTACCAGAAACTAAAACTTTAAATCGATCAATAACTTTATCAATTGTTTTTGTAAGTTCTAAAGTTGCAAAACTTGTTTTCTTGCTGTCACGATATTCTAAAGTATTTAAATCAAGTACTTTGATTACTTTTCCTTCTTTTTTATAAAAACCTTGACCGGTTTTACTTCCCAACCATTTGTTCTCCATCATCTTATTGATGAAATCAGGAAGTTTAAATAATTCGTGAGCTTCATCATTCGGGCAGTTTTCATAAATACCATTTGCTACATGAACTAAGGTATCAAGTCCAACTACATCCACAGTTCTAAATGTTGCAGATTTTGGGCGGCCAATAACAGGACCAGTAAGTTTATCAACTTCTTCAACAGTTAAGCCTAATTCTTTTACCTGGTGAAATAAACTCTGAATTCCAAAAATGCCTATTCTATTCCCTATAAAAGCAGGAGTATCCTTTGCTATTACAGAAGTTTTACCAAGAAATTGTTCTCCATATCCATTTAAAAAATCTAAAACAGATGCATCGGTTTTTGGACCAGGAATAATTTCAAATAATTTCAAATAACGAGCAGGATTAAAAAAGTGTGTTCCACAGAAATGTTTTTGAAAGTCTTCACTACGTCCTTCACTCATGAAATGAATTGGAATACCTGATGTATTTGAAGTTATTAAAGTCCCTGGGGTTCTATATTTTTCTAATTTTTCAAAAACTAGTTTTTTGATATCCAGGCGTTCAACTACAACTTCCATAATCCAGTCAACATCTTTCACTTTAGCAATATCATCTTCTAAATTACCAGTAGTGATTCTACTTGCAAAACTTTGATGATAAATTGGAGATGGTTTTGATTTTAGTGAATTGGTAAGCGAATCATTTACTAAACGATTTCTTACTTGTTTACTTTCTAAGGTTAAACCTTTGGCTTTTTCAGCGTCATTTAATTCTCTAGGAACAATGTCTAGTAAAAGGACATCAACTCCAATATTGGCGAAATGACAAGCTATACCGCTTCCCATAATTCCGGAACCAATAACTGCTATTTTTTTAATTCTACGTTTATTCATTATATAATAAGCTAATTATTTAGTTTGATTGTATATTTTTTTATTAGATATCATTTCATTAATCAATTCAGTTACTTCATAAAAGTGCTGTAATTTTTCTTCTGAAATATTATTTTTTATGGCTTCATTAAAAGTGAGTACCTTTTCTCTTGAATAAGCTCTTTTTTCTCTTCCAAAATCTGTAAGATATATTAAAACACTTCTTCCGTCATCTGGGTTGGCACGTCTTTCAATTAATCCTCTACTTTCCATAGTTTTCAATATTCTTGATAAACTTGTTGCTTCCATACCCATTTTTGGACCCAATGAGGTTGAAGGAGTTCCTTTTTCTTGATCAATACTCAACAAAGTTAAACCAGTAGCCATGGTACTTTCAAATTTTGCTGCTTCTTCATTATACATTTTAGAAACAGATAACCATGTGGTTCTCAACAGATAATCTATTGTTTTGTCTTTCATTGTTTAATTTTTCAAAACCAAATATACAAAAATTTATTATGCATGCATAATAAATTTTTAATTTTAGAAATCTTTAACACATAAAAAAAGCGCCAGAAGTATGGCGCTTATTAAATAAATATATTATGGTTTATGGGCGATAGATTTTTTCAATTAAATCTTTATAGATGTCTTTTATAATTTTTCGCTTCATTTTCATTGTGGGCGTTAAATGTCCAGCTTCTATTGACCAAACATCTGGAGTTAACTCAAACTTTTTAACTTGCTCCCAGTTTCCGAAATTTTTATTTGTTTTATCTACCTCTTTTTGAATACGATCTTTTATTATTTGCGAGACTGCTATTGATTCATTATCAAGTTTAACTTCTTTTCCTTTTTTTCTAATCCATTCCTTTATAAATTGAAAATTTGGTTGAATAAGCGCTGCAGGCATTTTTTCTCCCTCACCAATCACCATCACTTGCTCTATAAAATGAGATTGCTTTAATTCGTTTTCAATAAGAGCTGGAGAAACATATTTCCCCCCCGAGGTTTTAAACATCTCTTTTTTTCTATCAGTAATTTTTAAAAATCCATCGGCACTTACTTCCCCAATGTCCCCAGTATGGAAATAATCTCCTGTCATGACTTCAGCAGTTTTTTCTGGATCCTTATAATAACCAAGCATAATATTTGGACCTTTTACTAATATTTCACCATCTGCTGCAATTTTAACTTCTACGTTATCAATTATCCGACCAACAGTACCAACTCTAAATCCGCCATTTCGCATATCATTAACTGATATAACTGGAGATGTTTCGGTTAATCCATATCCTTCCATTATTGGCATACCAGCTGCTGCAAACGTTCTTGTTAATCTAGGTTGTAAAGCAGCACTTCCTGAAACCATCAAATCTAAATTCCCGCCAAGGCCATCTTTCCATTTACTGAAAATTAATTTTCTAGCCAATTTCAGTTGGAGTTCATACCAAAACCCATTTTGTCCATAGGGTTCATATTTTAAACCTAAATCAACAGCCCAAAAGAATAAGGCCTTTTTAATACCAGATAAACCTGAGCCTTTTTCTATAATTTTATCATAAACTTTCTCATAAAGTCTAGGAACTGCAGTCATTACATTAGGTTTAATTTCTTTTACATTATCGCTCATTTTCTCAATGGATTCGGCAAAATAAATTTCAACACCACAGTACTGATATAGGTATAATATCATGCGTTCAAACACATGGCACACGGGTAAAAAACTTAATGCTTTAGATTTTCCATATTCAAACGGTACGCGTTTTTCACTATCAATAACGTTAGAGATTAAATTATTATGAGAAAGCATAACCCCTTTTGGCTGTCCTGTTGTACCTGATGTATAAATAATGGTAGCCAAATCATTAGGTTTTACATTATTCATTCGCTTTGTTACTTCTCCTTGATTGGTTTCATCTTTTCCTAATTCTAAAACTTCTTTCCAATTGCTTTCTGAAGAAATATTATCAAACGTATAAACCCCTTTAAGTTTAGTTTTTCCTTTTATTGAATTTAATTTTTCTAAAACTTCGACATCCGAAACGAAACAGTAAACCGATTCAGAATGGTTTAAAATATATTCATAATCTTCTTTTGCTATAGTAGGATAGAGCGGTACATTTTGAGCCCCAATTTGTAATATACCAATATCTAAAACATTCCATTCTGTTCGATTAGTACTTGAAATTACAGCAATTTTATCATTTGGTTGAACGCCCAACCTTAATAATCCTCTACTTATGGCATTGATTTGATTAAGATATTCCTGTGAAGAAATGGAAATCCATTCACCATTATATTTGGTAGTCAATGCTTTATTTAAATTGTATTTTTCCTTTTGATATTTTGGGATATCAAAGAGCCGTGTTACTTGAGTCATTATGTCTTAAATAGTTTTGTGTTATGCAAAATATGAAATAAAAAAGGATTTACAAGAGGTCGTATAAAAAAAGCAGACTTGTTGATTATAATGTGCTGTTTAATTGTTTATTATGTAATTACTAAGATGTAATAAAACTTTCAATATATGATTTATGTCATTGAATGGGTCTTTTATAGTATATAATTTTGTCGGCATCAAAGTTTAAAAAGATAAAAAAGACAATAATATGGAAACCTTAGAATCGGTAAAAACGAGAGTCTATAAATTCGGCAACAAAACAGCCGATGGGAATAGTAAAATGAAAAACCTTTTAGGAGGAAAAGGAGCAAACTTAGCTGAAATGAGTTTAATTGGAATTCCTGTTCCACCTGGATTTACCATTACAACAGAAGTTTGTACCGAATATAATTTATTAGGTAAAGAGGCTGTAGTTAATATGATTACACCTGAAGTTGAAAAAGCTATTGATAACATTGAAAATATAATGGGTGCTAAATTTGGCGACCAAGAAAATCCACTTTTAGTTTCTGTACGTTCTGGTGCAAGAGTATCTATGCCAGGTATGATGGATACAGTTCTAAACTTAGGGTTAAATGATGAGGTAGTCGTCGGGTTAGCTAATAGAACTGGAAATGAGCGTTTTGCCTGGGATTCATATCGTCGTTTTATTCAAATGTATGGAGATGTTGTTTTAGGTATGAAGCCAGAATCAAAAGAAGATATTGATCCTTTTGAAGAAATTATGGAAGCTTTAAAACATAAGCGTAACATAGAATTAGATACAGAATTTACTGTTCAGGATTTACAAGATTTAGTTTACGATTTTAAAGACGCTGTAAAAAAACGTACAGGTCATGATTTCCCAACAAATCCTTACGATCAATTATGGGGAGCTGTAGTAGCCGTATTTAATAGCTGGAATGGAGACAGAGCGGTTTATTACCGTAACATGAATGGATATCCAGCAGATTGGGGTACAGCAGTAAATGTACAAGCAATGGTTTACGGAAATATGGGTGACAACTCTGGAACAGGAGTTTGTTTTACTCGTGATGCTGGTACTGGAGAAAACGTTTTTAATGGCGAATATTTAATAAATGCACAAGGGGAAGATGTGGTTGCCGGAACTAGAACACCACAGCAGATTACAAAATTAGGATCTTTACGTTGGTCAGAATTGGCTAAAGTTGAAGAAGAAGATAGATTTAAAAATTATCCTTCTTTAGAGGAATTAATGCCTAATATTTATAAGGAGCTGAATGGTTATCAAGAAAAGTTAGAAAACCATTATAAGGATATGCAAGATATGGAGTTTACTATGCAAGATGGGAAACTTTGGATCTTACAAACAAGAAATGGTAAACGTACTGGAGCTGCAATGGTTAAAATTGCAATGGATATGTTAAAAGAAGGTTTAATTACCGAAAAGGAAACGCTTTTACGAATTGAACCTAACAAATTAGATGAATTATTACACCCAGTTTTTGATCGAAAAGCATTGAAAAAAGCGAATGTAATTGCTCAAGGTTTGCCTGCTTCACCAGGTGCAGCGACTGGTCAAATCGTGTTTTTTGCTGATGAAGCTAATAAGTATAAGCATACCATTTTAACACGTATTGAAACATCTCCTGAAGATTTAGAAGGGATGAATATTGCTAAGGGTATTTTAACTGCTCGTGGAGGTATGACCTCGCATGCTGCAGTAGTTGCTCGTGGAATGGGTAAATGTTGTGTGTCTGGTGCTGGAGCTTTAAAAATTAACTACAAAACAAGAACATTAACAGTTGATGGTAAAGAATATCATGAAGGTGATTGGATTTCTTTAAACGGTTCTACTGGTAATATAATTGAAGGAAAAGTAGCTACAAGCGAACCAGAATTAAGTGGCGAATTTGCTGAAATCATGAAGTTATCAGATAAATATGCTACCATGAGTGTAAGAACTAATGCTGATACACCTAAAGATGCAAGAGTGGCACGTGGTTTTGGTGCACAAGGTATTGGTTTAACAAGAACTGAGCATATGTTCTTTGATGTTGATAGAATCAAAGCGATGCGTGAAATGATTTTGGCAGATACAGTTAAAGGTAGAAAACTAGCTTTAGATCAATTACTACCAATGCAACGTGAAGATTTTGAAGGTATTTTTGAAGCAATGCAAGGTTTACCTGTAACTGTTAGGTTATTAGATCCACCATTACATGAGTTTGTGCCTCATCAATTAGCTCAACAAAAAGAACTTGCTGATGATATGCATATTTCTTTAGAAGCTGTAAAGAGTAAAGTTTCAGAATTAGAAGAATTTAACCCAATGTTAGGTCATAGAGGTTGTAGATTAGGTAACACCTATCCTGAAATTACAGAAATGCAAGCAAGAGCTATTATAGAGGCTGCATTAAATCTAAAAGCTAAAGGAATTGTTGCCAAGCCTGAAATTATGGTGCCATTAATTGGGACTGTTCAGGAATTTGAAATGCAAGAAAACATTATCAGAGCAACCGCTCAAAAAGTATTTGAAGAATATAATGATACTATAGAATTTTTAGTTGGAACCATGATTGAAATTCCAAGAGCGGCTCTAACTGCTGATTTAATAGCTAAAAAAGCTGAGTTCTTCTCATTTGGAACAAACGATTTAACCCAAATGGCTTTTGGTTATTCAAGAGATGATGCTGGTAAATTTTTACCAATCTATATAGAAAAAGGAATTTTAAAAGTTGATCCGTTTGAAGTTTTAGACCAAGAAGGTGTTGGTCAATTAGTTAAAATGGGTACTGAAAAAGGTAGAAGTACAAAACCTAATTTAAAAGTAGGTATTTGTGGTGAACATGGTGGTGAGCCAAGTTCAGTTGAATTCTGCTTTAATACAGGAATGAACTACGTAAGCTGTTCTCCTTTTAGAGTGCCAATTGCACGTATTGCATCAGCGCAAGCGGCAATTAAAAAAGCCATGTAATTATTAGTTTTAAGTTAAAAACCCGAAGTAAGTTTTATTTTACTTCGGGTTTTTTATTTTAAGGTAGATAGAAATTATCTCTTTTCAATCCATTTTCTAGCATTTACAAATGCTTCTATCCATGGCGATACCTCATCTTTTCTGTTTTCAGGATAATAAGCCCAATTCCATTGAAATGTTGATCGTTCTATATGTGGCATAGTTACTAAATGCCTACCAGTTTTATCGCACATCATGGCTGTATTAAAATCTGAACCATTAGGGTTTGATGGGTATTCGTCATATCCATACTTAGCAACAATGTGATATTTGTCTTCAGTATAAGGTAAATTAAATTTTCCTTCACCATGACTAATCCAAACACCTAAAGTGGTGCCTTCAAGGGAAGATAGCATTACCGAATTATTTTTTTGAATAGTTACGGAAGTAAATGAACTTTCATGTTTATGTGAATCATTATGGAGCATTTTTCCATGTATTTCATGTTCAGGATTTATTTCTTCCAATTCCATAAATAATTGGCAACCATTACAAATACCAACAGATAAAGTGTCGTCTCTCTTAAAGAAATTCTTTAAAGCTGTGTTTGCTTTTTCATTATATAAAAAGGCGCCAGCCCAGCCTTTGGCGGACCCTAATACATCGGAGTTTGAAAAGCCTCCTACAGCACCAATAAATTGGATATCTTCCAAAGTTTCTCTTCCAGAAATTAAATCAGTCATATGAACATCTTTAACATCAAATCCAGCCAAATACATAGCATTAGCCATTTCCCGCTCACTATTGCTTCCTTTTTCACGTATAATTGCTGCTTTCGGCTTTGTTTGGTTTGAGGTTGTAATGGGTAATTTACCAGTAAAATGTTTAGGGAATTTATATTGTAAAGCTTGATTTTTATAATTATTAAATCGTGTTTTCGCCAGATTATTGGCTGTTTGTTTATTATCAAGTAAAAAGGATGTTTTGTACCACATATCTCGTAATCTTGAAATTGTCATAGTGAATACATCGGTACCATTGATAATACTTAAAACGTCACTTTCGGTCACTTTTCCAATATTAAAAAATTCAATTTTAGCTTCTGCTAATATGCTTTTAATTGACTCGT
>JAHEDS010000164.1 GCA_024641135.1 Flavobacteriales bacterium | reverse complement strand
TTTCAGTAAGTGCAGGAATTAATTTAACCTTTTTTAAGCATTTCTTTATCGAAACAGATTTAAAAGGAGGCTATATTAATATGCCAGATATTAGAACAACAAGTAATACCGCAGAAAGTGCCTCTCAACATTTCTTTTATTTACAACGAATTATTTCAGTTGGAGGTATTTTTAGGATTTAAAAGTAGCAACAAGAATTTTAAAATTAACTAGTTTTCTTTTCTATTAGCCTCTTGTATATTCCTAACAATTCTTGTAGCCATACTTCTCGACACAAAACGATGAAGAGTGGCTAAAAACTTATTTATAACCCCAGGAATGGCAACAGTTTGCCCTTTTTGCATGGCACTGTAACCATAAAGTGCAACCTTTGACGGACAGGCCATATTAAAGCCAATTTTATTGTCTGCTGCATTTTCTGATACCACACTTTGAAAAGCCGTTTTTGTAGGCCCAGGACAAAGCACTGTCACCGTAACTCCAGTACCTTTTAACTCGTTTGATATGGCTTCTGAAAATGACAATAAATACGATTTTGAGGCATAATAAATAGACATAAGCGGTCCGGGTTGAAACGCTGCCACAGACGATATATTAAGTATTTTACCAGAACCCCTTTCAACCATACCATCCAACAATAATTTTGTTAAATGCGTGCTGGTAATAATATGCACATGCAACATATCCAGCTCTCTCTCCCAGTTTGTATTATTAAAGCTTCCAAACAACCCAAAACCGGCATTATTGACTAACACATCTATTTTAGCATCATTTATATCCTGAAATATCTCATTGGCAACATTTGGCGCACTTAAGTCTTTTATTAGAATCTTAACAATGGAATGATGCGTTTTTTCTATCTCTGTTTTGACCTCATTTAATTTATCCCCATCGATATCAATTAAGATTAAATTATAGGAATCTTTAGCTAACAATAACGATAATTCAAAGCCTAATCCAGAAGCTGCACCGGTAATTAAAGCAGTTTTATTCATCAAACAATACTAAGTATTAAAAATTTATTGATAATAAATTGGCTATTTACCATCAACATAATCCTGTAAATAAGAAAATCGCTCTGTTAGTTTTCCGTTTTCAGTCATTTTGGCTCTTTTTAAAATACCATCCTTATCATTGTTATAAAAGGCCGGTATAACATGTTGTAAAAACATGTCTCCAAAACCATCACTGGCATCTTTTGGAAGTTCGCAAGGTAAATTATCGACCGACATCACTGCAATGGCATTTTTGCTTTTATAGTCAATTTCTTTACCTGTTTCTTTATCATAACCAAAAACAGGCTCTGCAATAGTTGAGGCTTTGGTTGTTGTAGCAATAGGCCCATTAACATCGCAACTTATATCGGCTACAACTTTAATGTTAAAATCTGGTGATTTCACATCTTCTTTTGTATAAAAGTAAGGCGCTCCATTACCATAAAAATGACCTGCAATATAAAAATCGGTCACTTTGGTAAAACGCATAAAATCTGACACATATTCTGTTGGATTATTAAAAAAGTCAAAAACATCTTTAACTAATCCATCTTTACGTTTGTTATAATCTAACACATCTATTTTACAGTAAACCGGTACATTAAATGTTTTATGTAAATAGTCTTCTACCGAAACACTTTTTAAGTGCATGGCATCTAACATTTCTTGCGCACCATTAGCTACCTTACCGCTGCCCGTTAAAAGAATTTTAATATTAGGAAGGGTGATGCCCTTTAATTCATTAATTAATTTTTGCTGATCGTGTAAGGTTTCTGCTTTTGGTAACTGGTAAGTATTATGTTTTAATCCCCAGGCTCTAAAACCATTATAGGCCCCAACAATACCAGCGTACCTGCCAAAACCAATTAATCGAAATCCTTTATCGTTAATTATAGTTTCATGGTCAAATAATTCGATATTCTTGTCTAAAATGGCTTGTAAAAGTTTACGGTTATAGGGTTGCTTTTTAATAGTATGAGAAAAGAAAAAATATTTTTTATTTGGAATAAGATTTTCAATGGGCACTTCTTTTACACCAATCATGACATCGCAATCACTTACGTTGTCTGTTACAGTAAATCCTGCGGTTTTATATGCTTTATCTGAAAACACGCGAATGTCGCTTGATTCGACAATAAATTCGGCCTCTGGAAAGGCTTTATGTGCTTTAGACAAACCGGTTGGCGAAAAAACCACGCGTCTGTCTGGCGGGTTTTTACGTTCTTTTATGATTGCAAATTTTGTGCTCATTTATTAAATTATTTCTTAGTTAACAGCTAAAAACTGTCAGTCTATTTTTTTGGTATAAATATTGTACGAATGTAATAGGATTTCAACTGTAATACAAACTTTTTGATACCTTTGCAATCCGCGTTAGCGATTAAGGCAATTGTTGGAGCTCCTTGAAAAGAGCGACTGCCGAAAGCGCGACCCGAAAGGGAACGCCCATATTACTTTTTAATGGGGTCGACTGGTTTTGACAGCGAGATTAATTAAACTGTAAGCACGTCGTGTAATGACTTTGAAACACGTAAAAGGCTAGGTCAAAATTTAAACGGCGAGAATAACTACGCTTTAGCTGCTTAATCTGAATAAAGTAAGATAAGCCTCGTCCTACTAGGTAGGAGAGCTAAATGTCTCTAGAAAGCCTTGGTTAGCGGCGGTCTGTATAGAGGCATCGTAAAAGTTAACATAGATGGGGTAGCGCTTTGATGCCCTTTTGAAACTAAAGAAGCTAAGTTGTAAGTAGAGTGTTTTTAATCAGCTTACAAACAAAAATCATGAAAAAACTAAGCGTGTAGAAAGCCTTTTGGTTACTTGTTTGGACGAGAGTTCGATTCTCTCCGACTCCACTTTAAATAAGCCTAATTATCATATTTT
>JAHEDS010000163.1 GCA_024641135.1 Flavobacteriales bacterium | reverse complement strand
ATGCAGTTATGAATAAGATGAACAAACTTCTAATAATTAAGTGGATTCATACACTGATTTGGATCTTATTTGTTGGCGTTATATTCTTCATTTTATATTCAGGAATTTCTAACAATGTAAATATATATACCTGGGTCGGAATTGGATTAATATTCTGTGAAGGTTTGGTTTTGCTAATTTTTAGGATGTATTGTCCATTGACTGTTATTGCAAGAAACTATTCGGAATCAAAAAATGACAATTTTGATATTTTCCTTCCCAATTGGTTGGCTAAATATAACAAGCAAATTTTTACAACTATCTTCGTGATTGGATTAATAATTGTTGTCTTACGGACTTTAGAATAGCGTAAAAATAATTTCTTGGACTGGCTGATTCGGAAAATCCTACGGATTTTCCTCTGGGTCATTTTCTTTTGCTAACTTAGTTATAACCAACGCAACTAAACATAAACAAACACGTTGCCACATATTTGAGTAAGAACGAAATGATACATTTAATAGTTGGAAATACCGGTTCTGGAAAAACAACATATTCAACAGCGTTGAAAAGAAAAACACAAGGAATTATTTTTTCAATTGACAAGTGGAATAAAACACTATTTCTAGATGATAAAAACCCGACGGACGGACTTGAATGGTTTCTCGAAAGAATAGAACGAGCAGAAAAAATGATTATGGATTTAATTCATCAGTTGGAAAACTCAAAAACTGACTCAATTCTGGATTTAGGATTATCAAAATTTGAACATCGTGAAAAATTTAGAAAATTTGCGGATTTGAACGGCTACAAATTAACAACCCATTTTTTAGACATTTCAAAGGAAACTCGACTAAATAGAATTAAGAAAAGAAATAACGAAAAAGGAGAAACTTTTGAATTTGAAGTAAGTAATGAAGATTTTGATTTTATGGAAAACTGGTTTGAAATGCCAAGTGAAAAAGAAATGATTGGCGGCATAATCATCTCGGAATAAAAAACATTTGACAACTCCTTGTGCAAATAATTGCTGGTGTTGTACTAGTTTAGATAAATTAAGGACTCCTTTTAATTTTTAAATATGAATACATTAAAAGACTTATTAAAGAATAACAAATTGGTTAAAATTGGTGAAATTCTTCTGCTTTTTGCCTTGGCCTTTGGATTTATAGAACTATTTGCTCCTTTTGCTGGAGATAATATTGTATACAAACAAATAGTGATATGGTTTGCTAATATTTTGATGCTATTGTATGTTTGGACAGGAATTAAACTACGAGGTCAGAAATTAGGTGCTTTTGGAATTACCTTTGGTAAAATTACTTTAAAGGAAAGTCTTAAGGTGTTTCTTATTTCGTTAGGGGTGTTTATTATTGCTGTTGCAGCCTTTGTCCTTGGGTCCATTATAATGGTAAATATTTCAGGAATGCCCGAAAGTTCTGATATGAGTAATTATCAATTTTTACAGGATAATATTGGAATGTTAATCTTGGTGCTTTTAGGTTCATACATCGTTGCTTCTTTTGGAGAAGAAGTTATTTACCGTGGATTTATTATTAACAGACTTATTGAATTAGGGTTAGATTCTAAGCTTGGAAGAGTATTAGTTATTATAATTAGTGCCGTAATTTTTGGTTTGGTTCATTATCAATGGGGGCTAATGGGAATCGTGCAAACTGGTTTTATGGGAGCTGTTTTTGGTTTTTTCTATCTAAAGCTTAAAAAGAGGATATGGATATTAGTATTGGCTCATGGATATATGGACACCATACTAATGATTCAAATGTATATGTCAAGTAATTGATCTTTTTACTAATCACAATAAAAAATATTGTGCGTTTTGTAGATAGGAACGTTGAAATGTCAAAAGCGCTTTATTCAAACTCGCGATGCTTCTTTATAACCAACTAATTACCAATGATAAAATTCTTTAGAAAAATTAGACAAAATTTGCTCTCGGAAAATAAATTATCAACACCATATAAATCTTAAGTGCCCCTTTGTGTTAACCTATCCATTAAGAAAAAAATAGTGATGCAAACAATACTTGGGGCTAATGGACAAATCGCGGAAGAATTAGCTAAAGAATTAAAACTAAAATACACTTCTAACATTCGGCTTGTTAGCAGAAATCCTAAAAAAGTGAATAATACAGATTCACTTTTTCCGGCTAACTTGTTAGATAAGAAAAAAACAGAAGAAGCCGTTAAAGGAAGTGATATAGCTTATTTAACCGTAGGCTTACCTTTGGATACAAAAATGTGGGCTGATCAATTTCCTGTGATGATGAGCAACGTTATTGAGGCTTGTAAAAAACATAATGTAAAATTAGTGTTCTTTGACAACACTTATATGTATCCTCAAAATGATGAAACTCTCACCGAAAAAACCGAATTTAATCCCGTTGGACAAAAAGGAAAAATAAGATCAGAAATAGCGACAATGCTAATTGAAGAAATAAAATTAAAAACCATTGAAGCTGTAATTTGTCGTGCGCCCGAATTTTATGGGGCTGGGAAAACTCAAAGCATTACAAATTCTTTAATTTTTGAGAATATAAAAAACGCTAAAAAATTAAAAATATTTTTAAACGATAATACATTAAGAACGCTTATTTGGACGCCCGATGCAAGCAAAGCAATGGCTTTAATTGGAAATACTCCTGACGCCTACAATCAGACCTGGCATCTGCCCTGCGACGACGATAGACTTACCTATAAACAATTTATTGATTTAGCGTCCAAAATTTATGGAACGCAATTTAAGTATTCCATTATCGGTAAATTACCTTTAAAAATTGGATCTGTTTTTTCGAAAAAACTAAGGGAAGTCCAAGAACTACTTCCAAGATATGAACATAATAACCTCTTTGACTCTTCTAAATTCAAACAACGATTTCCAG
>JAHEDS010000162.1 GCA_024641135.1 Flavobacteriales bacterium | reverse complement strand
AAGAACCTTTAGCTATATCTAAAACCCAGTAATCTCCTTTGGTATTTAATCTCCAAACGCGTTGCGTATTAGTAAAAACTAAAACCTTTTTCTCATCATTTGAAAAAATAAAATAACTAACGTCTAATGGGGTACTACTATTTTCTGGTGTTAATTGCTCTTTACTAATGAGCACCTTGGCATCGTTCTCTGGCAAGGTATATTGCATCACACTATTGTTCTCTACACGGTAATAAGAATTTCCGTCGCTCGACCATTTAAAGCCTCCTCTTTGAGAAAAAACCTGCAATGTACTTATCACAAGGAAAGCGATAAAGAATATATACTTAATTCTCATGTCAGAATAAAAATTTGTTTTAAACATAATTTTAGTAATTATTTTTTATTAGAATATTAATACTACTTTTTAAAAAATTAAAAGTGACGTAATTTACCATTTTTATTTCGAATTTGAATTCAAATTCAGTGTGTATTAAGACACTTTAATTCACTTTATTAAATATCTTTTCCCCGTAATCGTAAGGCATTAGATATAACAGAAACAGAGCTAAAACTCATTGCTAATGCTGCAATCATAGGTGATAATAAAATTCCAAAAAACGGAAATAATATTCCAGCCGCAACCGGCACTCCAATACTATTATAAAACAACGCGAAAAATAAGTTTTGTTTAATATTAGACATTACATTATTACTTAAATGATACGCTTTTACAATACCTTGCAAATCTCCTTTTACTAAAGTAATCCCGGCACTTTCTATCGCTACGTCTGTACCAGTTCCCATAGCAATACCTACATGTGCTTTTGCTAACGCTGGGGCATCATTTATTCCATCTCCTGCCATCGCAACTTGTTTTCCGTTATTTTGATAAAATTCTACTTCAGCTAATTTATCCTGTGGCAACACCTCAGCTTTAAAACCATTCAAATTAAGTTCTTGTGACACCGCTTTGGCTGTATCATAATTATCTCCTGTTAACATAATGACTTCAATTCCCTCCGCCTGCAAATCAGAAATAGCCTTTTTACTTGATTTTTTAATTTGATCTGTGATAACTATATATGCAACAACCTTATTATCTAAGGAAAGGTAAGACACCGTTTTACCTAATTTTTGTTCTTCCTTAACCTCATTTAAAAGTTTCTCTGTTATTTTATTTTGAAACTTTTGCATCAACTTTTCATTCCCTAATGCCACATTTTTACCTTCAACAATTCCTAAAACTCCCTTTCCCGAAATTGACATAAAATCTATCACGTTTAAAGGTTTAACACCTTTCTCTTTTGCATACTTTACTGTAGCCTCTGCCAAAGGATGCTCACTTAATTGATTTATGGAAACTACATATTGAAGTATGTCATTTTTATCATATTGAGAAGATTCCAATCCGATTTTTTCTACGGAAGGCTTTCCCTCTGTTATAGTTCCTGTTTTATCAATGATTAATACATCTATTGAATTTAACCTTTCTAATGCCTCGGCATTTTTAATTAAAACTCCTGATTTTGCTCCTTTTCCAACCCCTACCATTACCGACATGGGTGTTGCCAGTCCTAAAGCACATGGACATGCAATGATTAGCACTGCGATGGCATTTACTAATGCATAAACATATTTCGGATCCGGGCCAAAAACAACCCACATAATAAAAGTTATTATTGAAATTAAGACAACGATAGGCACAAAATATCCTGAAATTTTATCTGCCAACTTTTGAATAGGTGCCTGACTTCTACTAGCCTTATTAACCATTTCAATGATTTGTGATAACAAGGTATCAGCACCAACTCTTTCTGCCTTCATTATAAAAGACTGGTTTCCGTTAATGGTCCCTGAGCTCACCTTGTCATGTATGGTTTTATAAACAGGAATTGGCTCCCCTGTAATCATAGATTCATCAATAGAACTTCCACCTTCATAAATAGAACCATCTACAGGAATTTTTTCGCCAGGTTTTACACGTAATAAATCTCCAATCAATATTTTATCAATCGGTATAACCTCATCATTGCCATCAATAATACGAATGGCTTGATTAGGCGCTAATTTCAATAATTCTTTAACAGCACTATTCGTTTTACTATGCGCTCTTGCTTCTAATAGCTGTCCCATAAGCACCAATGTTAAAATCACTGATGCCGCTTCAAAATACACATGAACCGTACCAAATTCAGTTTTAAATTGTGCAGGGAAAAAATCTGGAAACATCATCCCAAAAACACTAAAAACCCAAGCAATACCGGCACCTATACCTATAAGAGTAAACATATTTAAATGCCATGTTTTTATAGATTTATAGGCCCTTTCAAAAAACATCCATGTTGTATAAAATACAACAGGAAGTGATAATACAAACTGAATCCAATTCCAATATTTTACAGATAAAATCTCATATAATGGATTTTTTGGTATCATTTCTGACATGGCAATTAAAAATATAGGTAATGTAAATGCCACGCTCAACCAAAATTTATAAACAAGCTTTTTATAGTTTTTATCTTCTGATGAAGTCTCTGCTGACAAAGTCATTTCTTCTACTAAATCCATTCCACAAACTGGACAATCACCTACACTCTTATAAGTTTTATCTCCTTCGCAATGCATCGGGCAATAAAAAACACCGGTTGGCTCACCCTCAGGCTTAATAGATGTGAATACATTTTGTTTATTAGGCTTTTCTCCTTCAAGAAAAATACCATATCGTTCTCCACTATCTTTTGCAAACGCCTTTTGGAAAATTTCAATGGGAATATGGGAATCCATGGTAACAGTAGCCTGTGCTTTTTCTAAATCTACACGTACATCTTTCACCCCATCAACATGCTTCAATATTTTCTCAACATGAGACTGACAACCACCACAGCTCATTCCTGAAATTTCATA
>JAHEDS010000161.1 GCA_024641135.1 Flavobacteriales bacterium | reverse complement strand
GTTTCATGATGATGGATGATGGCATACAAATGGAGACTATCTTTGGAGATGGCACTCAAAATGATTCAGGTTTTTTTGGAAAGATATTAGGAGCCGGAAAACGTATTCTTACAGGTGAAAGTTTATTTATGACGGCATTTTATAACACACTTTCAGGAAAAAGAAATGTGTCATTCGCTTCACCTTACCCAGGTAAAATAATACCATTGGATTTAACGGAATACAGAGGGAAATTTATTTGCCAAAAAGATGCATTTTTATGCGCAGCTAAAGGCGTTAGCATTGGTATTGAATTTAGTAAACGATTGGGCAGGGGGCTTTTTGGAGGAGAGGGTTTTATCATGCAAAAACTTGAAGGCGACGGATTGGCTTTTGTACATGCTGGAGGCACCATCGGGAAAAAAGTATTGAAATCTGGTGAAACCTTAAGAGTAGATACCGGTTGTTTAGTTGGTTTTACACAAGATGTTGATTATGATATTGAATTTGTAGGAGGAATTAAGAATACTATTTTTGGTGGTGAAGGTCTATTTTTTGCAAAACTGAAAGGCCCAGGAACTGTTTATGTACAATCTTTACCCTTTAGCAGACTTGCTGGACGGGTTTTGGCATCAGCTCCTCAAGGAGGCGGAAAAGATAAAGGGGAAGGCAGTATTTTAGGCGGTTTAGGAAATTTATTGGATGGAGATAACAGGTTTTAAGTCCTAATATTTATGTTAAATTTTAATTTGTAATAAAAAGTAATTGATTTTTTTATTACTTTTAAAATGTAAACTTAAACATTTTGCCTATAGATAACTTCTACTCATCAAACCTAAACTTAATAAATTAATTATGGCTAGAGCAATGTTTGAGTACACCAAAACAGTACTTAAGAAAGTAAGTTTTGACGTCTCATTGTTCTGTAAGGAAGTACAAAAAGCTATGCAGCGGTTATTACCTTATGAAATTGAAGAGCTTAAGGTTTTTATTAAATCACTCATCTTACAGAACCCAGAATTAAATCAATGTTTAATCTATTTAAAACCTTAACTAAAGCGACCAATTTGGTCGCTTTTTTATTTGGGTAATGGGCTAATGATTTCTACATTTTGAAATGCAATTGCTCCTCTTATTATGCCAGAAATGACATTATGAAGAGCATCTATTATTTGCATTTTTAGTTCGCTTTTATGATAAATGATACTCACTTCTCTTGCAGGTGTAGGTTCATTAAATTGGTGCAGGTTTTCTTTAAGTTTTTCGTTAAGATCTAAAGTATGTAAATAGGGTAAAAGCGTCATTCCCAAACCTTCGTTCGATAACTTTACCAAAGTTTCGATACTGCCACTTTCTAATTGAAAACTATCATCAGATTGCTTTTTGAAAGTCTTACATAAATTTATTACACCATCTCTAAAACAATGCCCATCTTCAAGTAATAACATATCATCAATTTCTAAATCTGAAACATCAATTTTTTTCTTGCTGCTTAGTCTATGGTTAGAAGGAATATAACCTACAAAAGGCTCATAAAATAAGACACGCTCTTTTATACTTTCATTTTCTAGAGGAGTGGAAACAATAGCAGCGTCTAAGTGTCCATCTTTTATCTTGGTGATTATATCCTCAGTTGTCAATTCTTCTATTTTAAGTTTAACTTTAGGATACTTTTTAATGAATGTCTTTAAAAACATTGGTAAAAGCGTTGGCATTACCGTAGGGATAATCCCAATTTTAAATTCTCCTCCAATAAATCCTTTTTGTTGATCTACAATATCCTGGATTCTCTCAGACTCATTAACTATATTTTTTGCCTGAAATACAATTTTTCGCCCGACTTCTGTAAGTTCTATGGGTTTTTTACTTCTGTCAAAAATTAATATACCCAATTCATCTTCCAATTTTTGTATTTGAGTACTTAAAGTCGGTTGAGTAACAAAACATTTCTCAGCTGCTTTTGTAAAATTTTTATGCTCGGCAATAGCCAAAACATAATGTAATTGAGTTATGGTCATGATCATTAATTTAAACTATAAAAATATAAAAACTATTAATAAAAACTATAACGAAAGGTGATTATTAACCTGTAAATTTGATTATAAATAAAAAAATCATAAATATATGAGTTATAACAGTATAGGATTAGATGCAAAAAAAACAAAACAATTAGCCGAAGATTTAAACCAATTACTAGCGAATTTTCAGATATATTATCAAAATTTAAGAGGTATGCATTGGAATATCAAAGGGAAGCGATTTTTTGATTTGCATGTCAAGTTTGAAGAACTTTATAATGATGCCAATATGAAAGTTGACCTTATAGCAGAACGTATACTAACGCTTGGAGATACACCATTGCACACTTTTGAAGATTATATTAAATTTAAAAAAGTACCAGTAGGTAAAAATATTTCTCAAGATGAAAAAGCGGTATATCTCATTGTAGACTCCTTAACAGAATTATTGAAACTTGAACGACAAATTCTCATTAAATCTGATGAAGCTAATGATGAAGGAACCAATTCAATGATGAGTGATTTTATAACTGAACAAGAAAAAACAGTTTGGATGATGAAAGCTTGGTTGAACGAAACTGTATAAGATGTTTTTTGATTAATGAAAAAAGGCATAAGTTAACTTATGCCTTTATTATTTTACTTTATTAGTTTTACTCAGTAGGTAATGGAAATCCTCGATCTCTCATTAATGCTTCAATTTTAGCATCTCTACCTCTAAACAATCTATAAGCATCTGCAGGATCCATAGAGTTTCTTGGCGCAAATAAATACTTCACTAATTTTGCAGCAATGTCTTTATCATAAAACCCATCTGGAGCTTCAGCAAAGGCTTCAGATGCATCTGAAGTCAAGACATCTGCCCACATATAGCCATAATAAGCGGTAGCATAACCCTCACCTGAAAACACATGT
>JAHEDS010000160.1 GCA_024641135.1 Flavobacteriales bacterium | reverse complement strand
TTATTATCTTCATTTTTATCATCATATCTATTATTAAAAATCGCCGTGGCGGCGGTGGATCTAGAGGTAGACGCAACCGTGGTTTTAGTGTTTTGGATGCCATTATTTTAAGTAAAATGGGTCGTGGCGGTTTTGGAGGTGGTCGTTCTGGTGGTGGCTTCGGCGGTGGCGGCTTCGGTGGCGGCTTCGGTGGCGGCGGTTTCTCCGGTGGTGGCGCTGGCGGAAGCTGGTAAACTTTGAGTATTCTATATTCGTTATTCAGTCTTAAAAGAAAACTTCATTTTTAAATATTAATTCCTAAATTTATAAAATCCAAAGCTGCAACACTTTCCTATTTTGTCTAACCAACAAGAATGATCAACTTTTTCCGTAAAATCCGCAGGCAACTGGCCAATGAGAACAAATTCCAACGCTATTTTAGATATGCCTTTGGTGAGATTTTATTGGTTGTTATAGGCATTATTATTGCTTTGCAATTAAATAATTGGAATGATAACCGCAAACAAGAAATACAATTTAATGAAATTATCAATAAAATTTATTCTGCCACAAATACTAATATAGAGGCATTACATTCTTCTGGTGAAAAATTATTAAGGGACCTTCAATTGATCGACTATCTTTTAAATTTTAATAGATTAGATACTTTAACTGTATATTCATATAATCAGGTATTCCAGTACTATGATATTGGAGTTTCTAAAAATCTAACTAGATTCAATATAAAGAAAGCACCGTTAGACACTATTGAACCTTATAAAATACCACATTTATTATACATGTTGGAAAATAATGTGCTAGATGTCAACTTTGAAAATCCAAATGCATTCAATAGCTTATTAAATCCAAATCCTGATAATAAAGATCAAAATGATATCACCCAAAAAATTATTAGATTTAATTCTAATTTAATAGATTTCAAAAATACTTTTAATTCTTCAAAAAGTCTATCAATTTTTTTTTCAGAACATAACATACCTAATCCCAGAACTGTGGCTCAAACTGAATTATATTACAACTGGGAAGCTTTGAATGATTATAAATACATGTATTTGGAACAAGAGATTTCAAAAGTTTTAAATCTTTTAAAAGAGGATGAACTACGAACTCAACTCAGAAATATTGTCGCCATTAAATTCGCAGAATTTAGACTGTTAATTAACCTCTATGAAGATGGCAGGAACCTACTTTCAACCATGAAAAATTATCAGCCCGATATTCAATTAAATTATAAAGGAATTGGAATTTTAGGTGATGCTGTTGAAGGCTGGAATCAAGAATCAACACCAATGCTTCTCACAAATCCGAAATTGGGAATTTGGGAATTGGATATACATCTTAAAGAGGGATTTTTAAAATTCAGAAATGACAATAGCTGGATATTGAATTGGGGAGGTATAGAATTCCCTAAAGGATATACCACGTTTTATGGAGGAAACATTCCAATTGAGGAAGGGGATTACCACATCATTTTAAATTTAACCGAAAATACCTATGAATTTATAAAACAAGATGACCAACCATGATTAACTTTTTCAGGAAAATTCGTAAACAACTCGCCAACGAGAACAAATTCCAACGCTATTTTAGATATGCTCTTGGTGAAATTATATTAGTAGTTCTGGGTATTTTAATTGCGTTACAAATTAATAATTGGAATGAGCATAGAAAAATAAGTTTGCAATTTAAGTTGGCAGTTGAGCAAATTTATAATGATATTGAAGTTGAATCGCAATGGTTAAATAATTTAATGCAAACAAGCTATCACCAAGTTGATTTAATTGACCTACTATTGGAAAATCCAGATTCTATTTCAAATGAAAAACTGCCCTATGTTATATTTTATATTGATACTGGTGCAGACTTGTCTAATTTAAGAAACTCACAATCTATTTCGCTCTCTTCAAATTTAGATTTTAATCTGGGAAATTTAGAACAAATAAACGTTGCAAAACAAATAAAATCTTTTATAGAAAATAGGCTATGGAAAAATCATGCAAAAGAAAATTTAATTGCACCCCTATTATATGAAGAGGGAATACCTGTCCCGAACATTGTATTGGGTTTTACTGAATTTAATGACTTTAAAAATGTTGATACTTCTTTTTTTAAACCTGAAGAAGTTTCCAAAATCCGTTCTTTAATTAAAACAAAAAAAATAAAAACTGCGTTGAGAACCCTAAAAGCTGACCGAATAAAAATTGCTCAAGGAGACTTGAGAAATTCCATAGATGATGCAAAATCCGTACTAAAAATAATTAAAGACTATTATCCAAAAATAAGATTATTATACTCCAATGTTGGAATTATAGGCACAGCTATAAACGGTTATGACGATGTAGGCGCTTCTTCAACACCATTAACACTTACTGATTCTGAAAACAGCATCTGGGAAATTGACTTACAGCTAAAAGATGGCACCGTAAAATTTAGATGCCGTGATAGTTGGAATCAAAATTGGGGAGGCATAACCTTTCCAAATGGAGACGCTATTTATTTTTGGGAAGATATTCCAGTCAAAAAAGGAAATTACCACATAATTTTAAACTTAAGTGAAAAGTCGTATCAATTTATAAAACAAGATTAATTACTTCTGCCGCATATAGACACTTACAGGAACGCCATGAAAATTGAAATGTTCACGCAGTTTGTTCTCTAAAAACCGTTTGTAAGGTTCTTTAACATATTGCGGTAAATTACAGAAAAAGGCAAATTGTGGTTGCGGTGTTGGCAACTGCATGATGTATTTAATTTTTACAAATTTACCTTTAAGTGCAGGAGGCGGATAGTTTTCAATGATAGGCAATAACACCTCATTCAACACACTGGTTTTAATACGTTTTGTTCTATTTTGATAGACTTCAACTGCGGTTTCAATGGCCTTAAAAATCCGTTGTTTGTTCAACACTGAAATAAAAACAATAGGCACATCTG
>JAHEDS010000159.1 GCA_024641135.1 Flavobacteriales bacterium | reverse complement strand
TCATTAACATTGCTATCGCCGGCTTCTAACATTTTTCGGGCTACTTCCATTTTATATTCTACGAGAAAACCAAAAACGGTATCTCCGTAAATTTGTTTAAACCCCTCTTTTAATTTTTTTAAGCTCAGTCCAACTTCATCTGCTAACTCCTGTAAACTTGGTGGTTCTGCCATTTTTGAAACGATAACCTCCTTAGCCTTTCTTAATTTAGTAACATTCGTTTCATCAACTAAAAAAGGACACTGCTCTACATTAGTGTCTTCATTTCTATTAAAATATAAACTCAAAATCTCATATGCCTTCCCTTTAAAATATAAATGCTTAATGCTTTGATTAAGGTTATAATTGGTTAATTGGTTTAATACAATTGCCATAGAAGGTGAGATTTCTCCGTCTTTATAATATTTTTTTTCTTTATTGTCTTCATTCAAAAAAGAAATACAATCGGCTTCCTGTGAAAATAAGGCATGGAACTTTTTAATTGAAATTAAGATAGAAACAATCCAGGAATTTGGATTGATCTCTAAATTAATTGGTAAGTTTTTTTGAGGATTATATAACAACAAAGAGCTTTCTTCAAGAATGTTTAGTGTGTATGTCCCTTCATTAAAAATAAATTTACTGAGTCCTTTTAAACAGAAATGAAATTGTATGTAGTCACTTTGTACATCTTTATGTAAAATTTGAACGGTATTCTTCTCATTTTTAAATGTTAACACAAAAAAATCGTCATCTACCAAAGTTTCCAAAAAATACCTTTTATCGACATTTTTATCATAAATCAGCTCACTCTTTTGGTTAATATTTTCTTGTTTCATATAAACTCAGCATTTAATAATCGCCTTATAACGCCACAAAAATATGACAAATATCATATAATATTAAAAAAAAGCTTTAAAAACCCAAAATCGACACTAAAAGTTCTTTTATCGTTGTTTTTTTAATTTTTTCATACATACATTTGTTCTTCAAAATTTTGAAGACCACCAATGCACCAATATAATATTTCTAAAAGCAGTTCTTTTTATGCTTTAGGTTTAAGCTATAAAAAAGCGGATGCCGATATTAGAGGCCGTTTTAGTTTAGACGAAAAGTCAAAAATTAATCTACTTAATCAAGCCAAAGAAAATGGCATTGAAAGTTTAGTTATTACTTCGACTTGTAATAGAACAGAAATTTATGGTTTTGCACAACATCCTTTTCAACTTATTCAATTACTTTGTGAAAACACCAAAGGAACGGTTGAAGAATTTCAAAAAGTAGCTTATATCTATAAAAACAAAGATGCTATTTCACATATGTTTAGGGTAGGGTCTGGTTTGGATAGTCAAATTCTTGGAGATTTTGAAATTATTAGCCAAATTAAAAAGAGTGCCAAAATTTCTAAAAAAGCGAATTTATTAAATCCATTTTTAGAGCGTCTGGTTAACGCAGTAATCCAGGCAAGTAAACGAATTAAAACAGAAACCGAAATCTCTTCTGGAGCAACCTCTGTTTCATTTGCGTCAGTTCAATACATCTTTAATACTATTGATGAGATCTCAAGCAAAAACATCCTACTTTTTGGTACAGGAAAAATAGGTAGAAATACTTGTGAAAACCTTGTAAAACACACCAAACATGACCGGATTACTCTTATAAACAGAACTAAAACAACGGCAGAAAATATTGCAGGTAAATTTAATTTAATTGTAAAAGATTATGCCAATTTACAGGAAGAAATCAATGAAACTGATATCTTAATTGTGGCAACCGGAGCACAAAGACCTACTATTGACAAGCATCTAATACAAGGCAATAATCCGCTACTTATTTTAGATTTATCAATTCCTAAAAATGTTGATCCAAACGTTGGGGATTTACCAAATGTAAGATTGGTTCATTTGGATGATTTGTCTAAAATTACAGATGAAACTCACGAAAAAAGGAAAGAACAGATTCCATTTGCTGAAAATATAATTGAAGAAGTAAAACAAGAATTTAATGATTGGTTGGAAACTAGAAAATTTGCACCAACCATAAAAGCATTAAAAATAAAACTTTTAGATTTTAAAAACGCAGAATTAGAAACTCAGCGGAAAAAGAGCACTAATTTTAATGAAGAACAAGCAGAGCTTATTAGTAATAATATCATTCAAAAAATAACTAATCATTTTGCACATCATTTAAAAGATGATAATGTTTCCACAGATGAAAGTTTAGAGCTTATTAAAAAAGTATTCCAACTAGAAAATTTAATAGATGTCTAAAATAATTAGAATTGGTACTCGCGATAGTGAATTAGCACTTTGGCAGGCAAAAACTGTTCAGAGCCAATTAGAAAACCTTGGTTATAAAACAACATTGGTTCCCGTAAAATCTACTGGAGACTTAGTGTTGGACAAACCTTTATATGAGCTAGGTATTACAGGTATTTTCACAAGAACACTGGATATTGCCATGTTAAATCATGATATTGATATAGCTGTTCATTCACTCAAAGATGTACCCACTATTTTACCAAAAGGCATCATTCAAGCAGCTGTAATTAAAAGAGGGAATATTAATGACACCCTAGTTTTTAAAAATAACGAAGAGTTTTTAGCTCAAAAAGAAGCCGTTATTGCAACAGGGAGTTTGCGCAGACGTGCACAGTGGCTGAACAGATACCCAACGCATACTATTGTTGATTTAAGAGGGAATATGAATTCTCGAATGCAAAAATTAAAGGATAATGAAGATTGGAATGCCGCTATTTTTGCCGCTGCCGGATTGGGAAGAATTGGTTTAAGGCCAGAAGAAGCTATTAATTTAGACTGGATGATTCCTGCACCTGCACAAGGAGCGGTTATGATTACTGCTTTAAAGGAAAATGAATTTGCTGTTGAAGCCTGTGCTCAATTAAACCATGAAGAAACAGAGATTTGTACCAGCATTGAACGGGAGTTTTTAAATCGTTTAGAAGG
>JAHEDS010000085.1:3907-10598 GCA_024641135.1 Flavobacteriales bacterium | reverse complement strand
AAAGAATAAAACACCTCTAAAGAAGAATTCATAACATAATAAAAAAAGAAATCTAATGATAAAGTATGAGTATCCTGTATTAACGCCATATTTATAAATTTCTTTATTATTAAAGTCCCGTTTCCTAGCAGATTTAAACGATAATACTACTACTAGAATTATTGTTATTAAAAACAGCGGAACTATTTTCGAATTAGGAACTTCAGGAACATTGAGTAAATATCTAAAATCTGTAAAAACAAAATAAAAAATGACTCCGAAAAGAAGGATTCCCAAGGTATGTTTCAAGTTTAAAAATGTAATTCCTTTATCACTTAACAATGCATTTTCAAGATTCCTAAGGTTTAATATTTTGTATTGATAGCTAATGATGAAATATGCAATAAAACAAACAGGAATTAAATAAATTATTTGCGCTACTTTTTCCATTTTTTTAATTTTATTTATAATTAGTTACTAAATGACCAACATCAACCTTTAGAAGTTATTTGAACCTTATAAAATGATCCCTCTACATCTACATTAATACACTTACCATTTTTATATTCATATATACTTACGCTTTTGTTAGGAAACACAACTTTATATTTGCTGTTCCCTAAAGCAGTTATATTCAACATTTCTTTGTATTTATCAGAATATATCTTGTTAATACCAATAGGTTCATGAAAATATAAAGTCACGAGGTTTCTACGAATCACATTAAAGTTTACAATCTCTCTTTTACCCATATTTTCCAAAATATAAGCGCCATTTTCAAATAATAATGATTGATTTAATTTTACCTTATTATTTAACATCCTATAAACTGAAGAATAGATTAGAGTATCCTTATTATATACAGACTTCTCTTTTCCTATAGCATTAAAATTGAAAACAACTTTTGCATTCACTTCTGAAGTAATAGTGAATGTTGTGGTTTGGTTTAGAGATCTTTTTTCAATATTGATATACCCTATAACAGTACTCTTTTTAACCACATTAAAAGAAATATTTTCAATGACAGGCATATTACTTTCTAATGGTATCATTGATAATAATAAAAACGGAAGGGTATATTTAATTTTAAATACAATCTTTTTAACTATTTCGTTCAAATCCAATGAATAGGATTTATTAAAGATTTTATTGTAGGATAATATTAGTAACATAATTAACATGACTAATTGATTTAAATTGTTTCCTTTTTTAGACCACCATTTTATTTCAAAATATTTAAGAGCTTTAGTAATCTTATAGACGTATTTTACTAAATACTAAAAGATTACACTATAAAATTAATATGCATAAATTGAAAACCTTTTGACCAAAACAATTAAAAAATCATATTTTTTTCTTAATTTTCACAAAATCTACTAGTTCCTATTTACATTTTTTCAAATTATGCAAGATCAATTTATCAAGTATATAAAGGCAAAAACAAGCGATAATGCCTCTTTTGCAGATGAAATAGCTACAGTTTTAGATATTGGCTATGATGCAGCATATAGGCGTATTAATTTAAAAACCAATCTAAGCTTAGAAGAAGCTGTAAAACTTGCGAAGCATTATAATATTTCCCTAAATAAATTATTTGAAGTTGGAAGTCAGAACACCATTGTTGCAGATCTATCTCCACCAATCCATGACATGGCAAGTTTTGAAATATGGCTGAGACAATCTATTAATAATATCAGTGCTCTTAAAAAAATAAAAAACGCCGAATTTATATATTCAAGCAAGGACATCCCCTTATTTCATACACTAACAGATTCCATTTTAACTCGTTACAAGATGTATGTTTGGCTAAAGGATTTAAACACTGAAATGGCAAAAAGCAAAATATCTTTTGATGATTGGATGAAAACCATTCCAGAATCCATATTAAACAGTGCATTTGAACTTGGTGAAATTTACAAACACACCAACATTACGGAACTATGGAGCGACAATACTGTTAATGGTTCTTTACAACAAGTACTTTATTATTTTGAAGCTGGGCTCGTTTCAAAAGATTTGGCTTTACGTATTTGTGACGATATACACGAAGTAATTAATCATGTTGAAAAGCAAACTATAGACCAAAGTATAGGGGGACAAGACAATAACAACAAATTTATGCTTTACAAATGCGACCTTCATATGCTTACAAATACAATAATGGTAATTACCCCTTATGGCAAATTGTTTTTCGCCCCTTTTACTGTATTGAGCTATTTTAAAATAGATGATAAGGAAACCTGCAATATGATGCATGAATTTTTAAAAAAACAAATGTCTAATTCGAAACTTTTAGCAACCTCAGGCGAAAAGGATAGAACATTATTCTTCAAAAAAGTGCATCAAAAAATTTCTATTGCTAAAGAACGTATTAATATGGAAGACAAAATGACTTATTTATAGAATTATTCTAACTTAAATAAAAGTCAAAAAAAAGTTAAACCCTTATTTAAACTTGCTTTTCTCGTTTATTTAATTAAATTAAAGACATGATTTATACAGACAAAGAAAAATATTTAGACATTTTAAATGATTCGGTAACTTACCTTGAAAATAGAGGTTTTGAAAATATTAAGGCAGATACTGATGGGTATGAAACCCCTAAATCATTTAGTAAAATAGGAAGTGATATACATATTACGCCTGATATAGTTGCTGAAAAAGAAGGACAGAGGCATTATTTTGAGTTAAGTTTAAAATCAGAAGAACCAAAACTTCTAAAATCAAAATGGCTGTTTTTAAACGCCTTGAGTTCATTAAAATCTCACAGATTTAGATTAATTACTACAAAAGGGCACTACAAATTCACAAGTGAAATGATGAGTGAACTTAACCTAAACGATAAAAATTTAATTAAAATTTAATTTTTTGTAACAAAATGAATCTTTATTACGTATAACTACATAGTAAAGAAAATTCACTTAAAAATTACAGGAGAACATTAAATGAGACAACTTAAAATTACGAAGCAGGTAACCAACAGAGAAACTGCGTCGTTAGATAAATATCTACAAGAAATTGGAAAAGTTGACTTAATTACCGCAGACGAAGAAGTAGAATTAGCACAACGTATTAAAGCCGGAGATCAAATTGCTTTAGAAAAGTTGACCAAGGCTAATTTACGTTTTGTTGTATCGGTAGCTAAGCAATATCAAAACCAAGGTTTAACATTACCAGATTTAATTAATGAAGGTAATTTAGGTTTAATTAAAGCAGCTCAGCGTTTTGATGAAACTCGTGGTTTTAAATTTATTTCTTATGCGGTTTGGTGGATTCGTCAATCTATTCTTCAAGCTTTAGCAGAACAATCTCGTATTGTAAGACTACCATTAAATAAAATTGGTTCGATTAATAAGATTAATAAAACATTCGCATTCTTAGAACAATCTCATGAACGCCCGCCAAGTGCAGAAGAAATTGCTAAGGAATTAGATATGACTATTAATGATGTTAAAGAGTCCATGAAAAACTCTGGAAGACACGTAAGTATGGATGCTCCTTTAGTAGAAGGAGAAGATTCAAACTTATACGATGTTTTAAATAGTGGTGAATCACCTAATCCAGACAGAGAATTATTACACGAATCATTACGTACAGAAATAGAAAGAGCTTTAGAAACGTTAACACCTCGTGAGGCCGATGTGATTCGATTATATTTCGGCTTAGGCAATCAACATCCAATGACTCTTGAAGAGATTGGGGAAACTTTTGACCTTACACGTGAGCGTGTTCGTCAAATTAAAGAAAAAGCTATAAGAAGATTAAAACATACTTCTAGAAGTAAAATTTTAAAAACATATTTAGGATAACTATATTTGTATTCTATAACAGTTACAAACAGTTAATCATAACTGTTCGTTTTTTGATTGATGAAAGAACCCTCGGCTGATTACCGGGGGTTCGTTTTTTTATACTACTTTTGTGGCAAAATTTAAATTAAATGAGTTCAAAATTGATAGCACCTTCAATACTAGCAGCTGATTTTGCTAATTTACAACGAGATGTAGAAATGGTTAACCAAAGTGAAGCAGATTGGTTTCACATTGATATTATGGATGGTGTTTTTGTGCCTAACATTTCTTTTGGAATGCCTGTTTTAAAAGCCATAACAAAACATGCAAAAAAAACAATAGATGTTCATTTAATGATAGTTGATCCGGATAGATATATTAAAACTTTTGCAGAATTAGGAAGTAATATTTTAACCGTTCACTATGAAGCATGTACTCATTTGCATAGAACGCTCCAAGCAATTAAAGCTGAAGGAATGAAAGCTGGTGTTGCATTGAATCCACACACTAATATTAATGTGTTAGAAGACACCATTAATGATATAGATCTGGTTTGTATGATGAGTGTAAACCCAGGTTTTGGTGGTCAAAGTTTTATTGAGAACACTTATAATAAAGTAAAACAACTTAAACAATTGATTGCAAAAAAAGGAGCAGCAACACTAATTGAAATTGATGGTGGGGTGACAAGCAAAAATGCAAAAAAACTTGTTGATGCTGGAGCGGATGTTTTAGTGGCGGGTAGTTTTGTGTTTAAAAGTAGTAATCCATTAGAAACTATTAAAGACTTAAAAACTATTTCAAACTCAAAATAGTTTACTAAAACTCAATCTATATATTAAAGGATATTTTATAAAATATTCTTTTTATTGTTAAAAAAGCATGATTTAATTGAAAACAACTATTTAACAATAATAAAAAAATATCCTAGATTATAATTTTAACAAAATATTATATTAAGTTTTAACTATCTTGCGAGACTTGATTGATAATAATCAAATAATTTTTATTTAATCATAAAGTTAAATTAAAACAAATTTTAACTTTCTAAAAAGCTTTTAAATTATGGGAAGACCTGCAACTAAACCCGCAGAACTTAGAGATGGATATTATATTGAAATAAGAAATAGAAATTCAAATAGTGGCGTAAAAATTCGTAGAGATAACAGTGATCAAATGTATCGTGCAGCTAAAGAATACGAAAGAAGTAAGGACGTTATTATTTTAGGTAAATATAAAAACGGAAAATTAGTAGAATCAGCTTAAAGTTACTTTTTCAATAACCTGCAAAATTAAAATTGAGCATCTGTCTTATTTTAAAATAAACTTCAGGGAATTGTAATTTAAAATCACTCGGGGTTTCAATAAAGCTTTCAATTGTTACTGCTAAAAACTCAAACTGATTCGTAAAGGCGTAGTTTCTTAAATAATGAGACTGGGTTAATTCATCTCTTAATGGCTTATTTTTAGTAAGTAAATCTGTTAGTTCCTTAAAACTATCTGTAAAAATTGTAGAACTAATATCTCGTTCTTTTAAACTATTAAGGTGAATAGCATGTACAAATTCATGAATTCCAAGGTTTATATTATCCTTAGGTTTTTCAAAACCACTTTTAAAGTCTGCCCAGGAAATGACCAAGGTTTGTAATTTGGGATTAAATTCTCCTTTATGGTAATTTTTATTAGTTTTTGAATAAAATTTATCTGGATAAACCACAATTTTTTGAATCAAACCAATATAAAAATCTCTAAACCCAAAAGTTAACATTACCGCAGTTGATGCTATTAAAACCTTTATTTCTTCGGTAATTTGAATATCACCTCTTCCAATAAAATCTTTATCATTGATAAATGAAGCAACACGATGTTCAAAATATTTTTTGTCTTTTTCCGAAAGTTTATTAAAAAATCGAAATTGATTTTTTAAAACGTCATTTTGTTTCTGACTTAATTTTCTTAAAGAAGTATAAAAATGCACAAAGTAGGGCCTTTTATACTTCATAACATACCCCATTTCTAATAACTTCAAGATATACTGGATTAGCAAATACAATAACAAGGCAATGAAAACACCTAGGATAATTTTACTTCCAATGGTATATTTTTGAATAATTAAAATTGACTGCATTTCTAATTTACAATTTTGAGTTATTAAAAATACTGTGATTAATGCGATTATACTATTACTTCTATTTTAAAAGTAAAAATAATTTTAATAAAAAAACTCAAACAAAATTTAGATTGAGCTTGTTGTAACCATAAAAGAGCTATTAAACTTATTTGTAAAAATAGAATTCAGACTGTATTAAAAGAAATTGAAATGCAAATAAACACAGCTAAAGAAAACATTTTTAAATAATTTTCTTACATTTAAACCTTATTATAAGCACAACATTTGTCATGCTTATAATAATATACATTAGAATTAATTCTAGCAAACAAATTTAACGTTAGAATTGGTAGTATTAAAGGAGAAACCGTCTTATAAATTAACTTATGAAATTAAAAATTTTAGTACCCTCATTATTTTTTCTGTTTACTCTAACTGTACTAGCCCAAAACACCGAAAATAATATATCCGCAGATAACCGCTATTTTAGTTTAACATTTGGACTAAACATGATAGATAATGGTGGTAATAGCGTCCTACCCTTCGATGGTAATAAAATAAATTTTAATACGCCTTTTTTTTTAACAGCTGAGCAAAGAATTAAAAATAATTGGTCTTTATCATTAATGCTATCTACAAATAAATTGGAACTTTATAATCCTTCAATTAAAGCCCCTTATTTCAGTTCTGATTTATTTGCTAATTTGTATTTAGATGACCTCATTTTTAATAATGACAACATAGACTTGTACGTTGGTTTAGGTACTGGCATACATACAGTAGACGGAAAAGGAGCAGGATCTTTTAATTT
>JAHEDS010000085.1:0-3807 GCA_024641135.1 Flavobacteriales bacterium | reverse complement strand
AAAAAGGGATAGAAGTTCAAGTAATTAAAATTGCAATTAAAAACTTAAACTATATAAGTGTTGCTTACTTTAAAACGATTGAAGAAGCTCACAACTACATCAATAATACTTTAGATACCGAATTGTTTAAAGATAGTTGGGTCTATGAAGTAGACTAATTTACATTATAATAATAAAAAAGACTCAAATACATATTGTATTTGAGTCTTTTTTATTGGAACTATACACATATCAAATGTCCTAACTACATATATTCTTAATGGAAAATTTTGAATACAAATGATATGGCAATAAAACTATTCACAAATGAAAACTAAAAAACCTCCAACCTAAAAAAGGTTAAAGGTTTCATTAGTGACCGCGAAGGGATTCGAACCCCCAACCCTCAGAGCCGAAATCTGATATTCTATCCAGTTGAACTACGCAGCCAATTATTATTCTTAAAATTAAATTATGATAATTTTGCTTTTACAATATTAGAAATTGTTTTTCCATCTGCCTTTCCGGCTAACTCTTTACTTACCATCCCCATAACTTTACCCATATCTTTCATGCCCTCAGCCCCAGTCTTTTGAATAATATTTACAACCACTTCTGCGATTGCTTCTTCACTCATCGCTTCTGGCAAAAATTGATTTATAACTTCTGCCTCAGCTAATTCCGGTGCTGCTAGATCTTCTCTACCTTGTTCAATATAAATAGAAGCACTATCCTTTCTTTGTTTTACTTGCTTTTGAAGTAATTTCAATTCTTCCTCTTGAGTTAATTCATTTGCAGCTCCACTTTCTGTTTGAGCCAATAAAATAGCTGATTTCACAGCCCTTAGCGCAGTTAAAGCAGTAGTGTTTTTCTCCTTCATCGCAATTTTCATTGCTGTCATTATATCTTGTTGTAAACTCATAATTAATAAAATATTTAATAGACTGCGAAGATACTAAGAAAATAAGTTTGAAGCTTTGCTGAATAACAAAAATTTAAAAACCCCGAAAAGCTGAGGGAAACTTTACGGGGTTTATAAAAAACACTAATACTTTTTAATATTTAGTCAACATTATCATGTAAAAACGAATTATTACTTCTAAGTTGAATCTCATCATTATCATCCAATCCAATACTTGTTCTCGACATGTCAGTTTCTGAGGAATGTGGCGCTTCCTTTAAGTCTACACCTTGCCGCTTATAAGCAGGAACTTTTTCAATATCGTCAATTTTCGCATTATTGAATTTATAATTAAAATCCTTCATTTTACGTCTACGCTCAGCAGCACGTTCTTTTAGCATATCAGAAATTGGACTGTTAATAGGGTCTATTTCTTCTTCAGTTACTTTTTCAACAATAGGGGTTAAAACTTTTTTCTCAAAAACAATTTCTTGATCATAACCTTCTATTATTTCTTCTTTAATCGCAGGTTGTTTCTTATTCATTGAGGATTCCATTTCAATATAATCATCTAATGCATAACGAACATCACCCTTTTCGTTCGATTCATTTACGGTAATAAGCTCAACATAATCATTAACCGGCATTTTCTTAATTTTTTCTTCTTCTTCATCTTCAAGTTTATATTCGATAGTATCTTTGCTTTTTTCTTCAAAAACATTAGCTAAAGGCAAATCGAATGTCAGAGTTATTTGTTGATCTTCCTCTATATCTTCTTCAATATTCTCAGAAGCAGACATTCTAGTAACCGGCTTTATAATAAAATCTTCATCTTCATGAATATTAGCGCTTACCTCGTCATAAATCACATTAATATTTCTAATAAGTTCAGAAGTTGGAATTATATCAATTTCTTCAGATACATTTTCAAAAGACTTATCAATATTTGAAACTTCTTTATGTGTTTCTTCTGCAAGGTCTTCTATTTCCAAAACATGCTTAAGAACAGTTGGTTCCTTTTTTTCAAATTCTATAACCGGTGTTATAATAACTGGTTCTTTTAATTTTGAATTAATTTCGTGGTCTTCGCCAAGAGAATGAACTACTTTTTTAGCTTCTGTATTTGATATTTCATCTTGTTGCTCAACATTAAACCCTGTTGCTATTATAGTTACAGCAATCGATTCTTCTAAAGATCCATCTTCACCAACACCCATAATTATATTAGCGTTATTTCCAGCTTCATTTTGAATATGGTCATTTATTTCACCTATTTCATCAATGGTAATTTCATGCGAACCAGACACAATAAGCAGCAATACGTTTTTGGCTCCAGTTATTTTATTATCATTTAAAAGCGGTGAATCTAAGGCTTTTCTTATAGCATCTTGTGCACGATTTTGACCTGATGCTAACGCCGATCCCATAATAGCAGTTCCGCTATTGCTTAACACTGTTTTGGCATCACGTAAATCTATGTTTTGCGTATAATGGTGTGTAATTACTTCGGCAATTCCACGGGCAGCTGTAGATAACACTTCATCAGCTTTAGAAAACCCTGCTTTAAATCCAAGATTTCCATATACTTCACGTAATTTATTATTATTAATGACAATTAAAGAATCAACCATTGTCCTTAAATTCTCAATACCTTTTTGAGCTTGCTCAATACGCATTTTACCTTCAAATTGAAACGGCATCGTAACAATCCCTACAGTCAAAATATCTAAATCTCTAGCCATTTTAGCAATAATTGGAGCGGCTCCAGTACCAGTTCCTCCGCCCATTCCGGCAGTAATAAATACCATTTTAGTATTTGAATCCAGCATTTGAGTTATATCATCAAAACTTTCTAAAGCTGATTGTTCCCCAATATCTGGATTAGCCCCAGCGCCCAACCCTTCGGTTAAATTGACTCCTAATTGTATTTTATTGGGTACTCCACTATTTTGAAGAGCTTGTGCATCTGTATTACAGATATAAAAGTCTACTCCTTTAATGCCTTGTTGGAACATATGATTGATGGCATTACTTCCACCACCTCCAACACCAATAACTTTAATGACATTTGATTGATTCTTTGGTAAATCAAATGCTATACTTTCGAATTCTTTTTTGCTGCTCATAATTCTATTTTACTGGTATTAATACTAAATTCTATTTTTTTATTCAATGGATGATTGTATCTTTTATATTCTTTCCTATTCTGCGTTATCCAAAAAGTCTTTTACTCGTTCTGTTAACTTATCAAGAAAAGATTTTCTTTCTTTTAATGGTTTATCTTCAATGACGTCTTGAGGTTTTACATCATCGTTCTTTTTTTCTTCTATTAGTTCTGCTCGTTTTCTTTCATGGCGTTTTAAACCATCCAGAACCAATCCAACTGCTGTTGCGTAAAGTGGACTAGTAACGTCCTCATCACTATCTCCTGCCAAATGTTCATTTGGATATCCTATTCTGGTATCCATTCCTGTAATGTATTCAACTAGTTGTTTTAGATGTTTTAATTGACTACCACCACCTGTTAAAACGATTCCAGCAATTAATTTTTTCTTTTGTTCTTCATGTCCATAATTCTTTATCTCTACATAAACCTGCTCAATAATTTCCACTACTCTAGCATGTATTATTTTTGAAAGATTTTTTAAGGTGATTTCTTTTGGCTCTCTTCCCCTTAAACCAGGAATGGAAACAATTTCATTATCCTTATTCTCTCCAGGCCAAGCCGAACCAAATTTTATTTTTAATAGCTCTGCCTGTTTTTCAATGATGGAGCATCCTTCTTTAATATCTTCGGTAATAACATTCCCACCAAATGGAATTACTGCGGTATGTCGGATTATACCATCTCTAAAAATAGCTAAGTCCGTTGTTCCACCTCCTATATCAATTAATGCAACACCTGCTTCTTTTTCTTCTTGACTTAA
>JAHEDS010000084.1 GCA_024641135.1 Flavobacteriales bacterium | reverse complement strand
TCATTCAATTCTTCTAAATGATCTACGGACAAGGCGTTAAATTTAATTCCTAATCCAATACCACCAAACGCATTAAACTGATTGACATGAATTTTTGGAATTAAGCCAAATTGCTTTCCTGCTTTTAGAATTTGTTCAGTATCATTAAGCGAGAAATATCCTTTCTCACAAAAAACATCAATATAATCGGCTAATGCCTCCTTTGATATCTCAGGTAGCATTTCATTTATAATTAAATCAATATACCCTTGCTTGTTGTTTTTATACTCAAGGGGAATTGCATGCGCACCAAGAAACGTTGACTTGATTTCAATTGGAAAAGTTTGCTTTATGTGCTTTATAACTCTCAACATTTTTAGTTCTGAATCCGTATTGAGTCCATAACCTGATTTTATTTCAAGGGCCCCAGTTCCTAATGAAATGACCTCTTTAACACGCTTTAAAGATTGTTCATAAAGATCATCCTCACTTGTATTTTGTAGTGTTTTAGCCGAATTTAAAATACCCCCGCCACGGTTTGCAATTTCCTCATAACTTAAACCATTAATTCTATCTACAAACTCTTGCTCTCTATTCCCAGCATAAACTATATGAGTATGCGAATCACAATAGGTTGGCATCACTATTCTTCCAGTAGCATCTATAGTATTATTTACTTTCACCTCTTTATAATGCTCCATTTTTCCAAAATCGACAATAATGTCATCTTTTATTAATAGAAAAGCATTTTTTATTGATGGTAGTGTACTCATGTCGGCACCAGATACTAGTTTAATGTTAGTATCTCTGACCTGAATTAATTCCTTTATATTTTTTATAAGTAATATCATAGGGTAAAAATAAGAGTTATTTATTAGATTTTAACATAATATTTTATTCATTAAAAATTTATAAAATATGATTAAAATCATTTTAAAATAACAGAAAATAAATTCATAAAAATTATTAAAAAAAATCTCAAAACCATTGATTTTTAAGGCTTTTAAAATATATTTTCAACGATATTTAAAGTACCTTTGCAGAAAATTTTATTTCAATATTATAACAATGAATAAGGCAATTTATATTGCAACAAGTGAGCCTAATAGTGGTAAGTCTATTGTTGCATTAGGGTTAATGAGAATGTTGTTGGGTAAAACCGCAAAAGTAGGATATTTTAGGCCTATAATTGATGGAGATTCTCTAGGGAAAAAGGATAACCATGTTAAGACTATACTTTCACATTTTGAATTAGATATTAAATATAAAGAGGCGCATGCCTTTACCAGAACAGAATTTATTAATAAAAGAAATGCAGGAAAAGAAGGTGAAATATTCGATACCATTATTGAGAAATATAAGGCTCTCGAAGATAGAAATGATTTCATGCTTGTTGAAGGAACCGATTTTTCTGGAGAAGGAACCGCTATCGAATTAGATGCCAATATTTTAATAGCGAAAAACTTAGGGATTCCAGCGATTATTGTTTCAAGTGGGGTAGGAAAGACTTTAGATGAATTTATAAATGGTTTGCATTTAGCCTATGATTCTTTTACTGACAAAGAGGTAAAGGTGTTGGCTGTTATTGCCAATAAGGTACAAGAAGAAAATTTAAAATTAGTTATCGATGGTGTTGAAGGCAATTTGCCAAAAGATGTTGTCGTTAATGCCATTCCATTAATACCAGCTTTAAAAAATCCTACTATTAAAGAAATTGCCAAGGCTATTGGTGCTAAAATCCTTTTTGGAGAAGAGTACATCAATAACCAAACGAGTAGCTTTAAAGTTGGTGCAATGCAGTTGCGTAATTATTTAAAACAATTGGAACAAGATTGTTTAATAATTACACCTGGAGACAGGGCAGATATTATACTGGGAGCATTACAAGCTAATATTTCAAGTAATTATCCATCAATATCTGGAATAGTATTAACAGGTGGATTAATACCAGAAGAGCCTATTGTAAAGTTAATTGAAGGGTTGCAGCAAATTGTACCAATCTTATCTGTGGAATTCGGAACCTTTGAAGTTGCTAATAAAATTGGGGCAGTTCGTTCACATATGTACGCTGAAAATAAAGATAAAATCATTATTTCATTAAATACGTTTGATAAATATTGTAATGTTGATAGGTTGACAGATAAACTTATTACCTTTAAAAACGTTGGTATTACACCACGAATGTTTCAATACAATTTATTAAAACGAGCCAAAACATCGAGAAAGCACATTGTTTTACCTGAAGGAAATGATGATAGAGTTATGGCTGCAGCAGTAAGATTAATTCTTATGGATATTGTTGATTTGACCATACTAGGCGATAAAGAAAAAATTGTCGAAAGTATACATCGCCTTGGGTTAAAATTAGATTTTGATAAAGTTCAAATTATTAATCCTCTGGAATCTGAGTTGTCTAAAGATTTTGCAAATACCCTTTTTGAATTAAGGAAAGATAAAGGTGTTACCATAAATATTGCGGAAGATTTAATGAATGACGTTTCTTATTTTGGAACCATGATGGTTTATAAGGGATTAGCTGATGGTATGGTTTCGGGTGCAGCGCATACAACGCAACATACTATAAAACCAGCTTTACAATTTGTGAAAATGAAACCATCAGTATCTGTCGTTTCTTCTGTGTTTTTTATGTGTTTGGATGACAGAGTTTCGGTTTTTGGAGATTGTGCAATTAACCCTAATCCAAATGCAGAACAATTAGCCGAGATTGCCATTTCATCTGCGGAATCAAGTATTGCTTTTGGAATAGAACCAAGAATCGCAATGTTATCTTACTCATCGGGTTCTTCTGGAAAAGGTGAAGAAGTTGATAAAGTGAGAAAGGCCACAGAAATTGTAAAACAAAAACGTCCAGATTTAAAAATTGAAGGTCCAATACAATACGATGCAGCAGTTGACATGGAAGTGGGAAAAAGTAAAATGCCAAACTCCGAAGTCGCTGGTCAAGCCACTGTGTTAATTTTCCCTGATTTAAACACGGGTAATAATACCTATAAAGCAGTTCAGCGAGAAACAGGAGCTATAGCCATTGGCCCCATGTTACAAGGGCTTAATAAACCTGTAAACGATTTAAGCAGAGGTTGTACTGTGGATGATATTTTTAACACTGTAATTATTACAGCCATACAAGCACAAGGAATTTAATTATGAATATTTTAGTAATAAACTCAGGAAGCTCTTCAATTAAGTATCAATTAATTCAGATGCCTGAAGAAAAAATCATTTGTTCTGGGTTAGTAGAACGTATTGGATTAGAAAACGCAAAAATTCATTATAAAACTGAAAAAAACAATTTAAAAAATGAAACAGAGGTTCCTAATCATAAAATAGGATTAGAGAAGGTTGCTTCATTATTAATGGATACGAAAGTTGGTGTTATTAAAGATGAGAGTGAAATTCATGCAGTTGGTCATCGCGTCGTTCATGGTGGCAGCACGTTTTCTGATACAACGGTTATAAATCAATCTGTAAAGGATAAAATAAAAGAGCTGTTTGCTTTAGCTCCTCTGCATAATCCTCCAAATTATGAAGGTATTGAAGTGTCAGAAGCTATTTTCACTTCAGCAACGCAGATAGCTGTATTTGATACTGCTTTTCATCAAACCATGCCTGTTGAGGCCTATAAATATGCTATTCCTAACGAGTTTTTAGATAATGAGAAAATTCGTGTTTATGGTTTTCATGGTACTAGTCATAAATATGTTTCAGAAAAAGCAAAAGAATGCTTACCAAATAACAGTTCAAAATTAATAACTATTCATTTAGGTAATGGTTGTAGTATTACAGCAATAAAAGATGGAAAAAGCATTGACCATTCTTTAGGATTTGGACCAATGAATGGTCTTATTATGGGTACCAGAAGTGGTGATATTGATCAATCGGTAATCTTTTACCTGGTTAAATCATTAGGATATTCTATAGAAGAAGTGAATAATTTGTTGCAAAAGAAAAGTGGTATGCAGGGCTTAACAGGTTATAGTGATTTAAGAGATATAGAAGCTGAAGCTGAGAAAGGTGATAAAAATTGTCAATTAGCATTGCAAATGTTTGCTTATCGCGTAAAAAAATATATTGGATCTTACGCATCTGTTTTAAATGGTTTAGATACTATTGTTTTTACTGCTGGGGTAGGAGAGAATTCTATCTTAATTCGTAAAATGATTTGTGAAAACATGAATTATTTAGGAATAGAGCTAGATCTTAAAAAGAACGATGTTAAAGCACGTGAAATTATTGATATTAGTGGGCTTAATTCTAAAGTAAATGTATTAATTATTCCGACTAATGAGGAAATTGAAATTGCAAAACAATCCTATAAGTTAATTAGCTAATAAAAAAGCGGATTATAATATTTTATCGATTATAGTTTTTTTTATGTAAATTAGATTCTCCTTCCTAAGAATTCAAATAATTAAAATCATTTGAATAAAAATCTTGCATATCTAAACACATTCATTAATGTGTCTGAAGAAACTTTTGAAAAGCTTCAAGAGATAACCACATTTAAGTTTGTAGAAGCGAATACTCCTATAGCTAAGACAGGTGAAGTGGCTAATAAAGTTTATTTGCTTGTTTCGGGTTTAATGCGTGTTTATTTAAACTCTGAATCTGGAAAAGAATGTAATAAGAACTTTTTTATGCCTTTAAGTTTTGTAGGTTCTTTAACTTCAATAATAAAAAAAGAACCTGCTAAATTGACTTATGAAACTCTTACAGATTGTAAATTATACGAAATTGATTTTAATGAAATAAAAACCCTTTGTAAACAAGATATTTCTATTTGCAATTTATACAGTAAGATATTAGAACAAATATTTATGTCTTATGAGGAACGTCAACTGGAACTTATTTCAATGGATGCTAAACAACGTTATTTAAACTTAAGAAAAAGACTTCCTAATATAGATAAAATTATAGCACAGTATCATATTGCTTCTTATTTAAGTATTACTCCTGTTCAATTAAGTAGGATTAGAAAAAGTTTAGATATTATTAGTTAACATTTGTTAATGAAAATAAAAATTCTTTCTAATATATTAGCATTGATTTCCTCTAAAAGTGTATAAACTTGAGGATTGATAACTAACCAACCAAAAAAACAGGTAATTAACCATTACCTGTTTTTTTATTGAATTGTTTATTATTTTAACGTTATTCCATTTTTATTACAATAAATTCTGTACGTCTGTTTAGTTGATGTTCTTCTATACTACAAGGAATAGTACCATCGCATCCGTTCAATAATCTACGTTTTCCAAATCCTTCATATTTTGTAATTCTAGACGGATCTACACCTCTTGAAATTAAATAGTCATAAGTAGATTTGGCTCTTTTTTGTGATAACCTATCGTTAAATGAATTGGAACTTCTTGAATCGGTATGTGATTCAATTCGGATCACCATATTAGGATAATCGTTTAACATCATATTTACGATTTTTTCTAACTCTATTACGGCATCTTTTCTTATATTATATTTACCATAATCAAAATAAATCGTATTTAATTCGGCAAGTTTAATAACATCTTTAATTGGATTTAAAGCGAGGTTAACAGTAATTTTTGTTGTCGTTTTTGGTAAGTTTTTTGATGTAAATATTTTTGAGTCATCTTCATATTTTGTTTGGCTACTTTCAATTTTATAATCAGTATCCCTATCAATATTAATTTCGTAATAACCATTATCATCTGTTTCCAAATAAGCTATTTCATTATTATTAGCATCAAACAATGTTATTTTTGCATTTTTAACAGGTTTTTTGTTAATTAAATCTGTTACGATGCCTTCAACTTTTAAAGGTAAAATTCTATTATAAGTATATATATCATCACTTCCAGAACCACCATCTCTATTTGAAGCAAAATAGCCAGTTGTTCCATCATCACTCATAAAAAATGAAAAATCATCTTTATTGGAATTGACAGGAACACCTAAATTAATAACATTTGTAATTACATTGTTTTTGTCTTTTGTTGTTGCAAAAAGATCAAATAAACCTAAGCCTTGATGCCCATTTGAGGAAAAGAATAAAACATCTTCATTATTTAAAAAAGGAAACATTTCATTTTCGCGTGTGTTAACAACACTTCCAAGGTTTTGTGGAACTCCAAATGACCCATCATTTTTTATTTCCACATAATAAATATCGGAACCTCCTTTACCTCCAGGCATGTCTGAAGTAAAATATAGTTTAGTATTATCACTATTTAATGTTGGGTGACCTGTTGAATACTCATCATTATTAAACGGCAGTTCTTCAATTGCATCCCATTGCTCATTTATTAATGAGGCTTTATATATTTTTAAATTACTGATTCCCGATTTATCCTTAGCTAAACCATATTTATTATAGTTGTTCCTTGAAAAATACATGGTTTTTCCGTCGTTGGTGATAGCTAAAGGGCCATCATGGTAAACAGAATTAACTTTTCCTTTAAGTTTTGATTTATGATCAACTAAACTATCTTTTTCAGCTTTAACATAAATATCTAAAAAGGGTTCATTATTCCATCCGTAGACATGTTTCGTTGAGACACCTTCATCTCTGGCAGAGGAAAAATAAGTTAAGCCATTATGCACATAAGCCCCAAAATCACTGTACTTTGAATTAAATGTAACTTCTTTTAAAAAATAGTATTGTTTTGCATTATAAATCGAAGTTAAAAAGTCAGCATCCTTTATAAATTTGCTATCATCTAATATTCCACCTTCATCTTTAAAGCGTTTTATCCAAATTTCAGATTCTTTATAAGATTTAACACCCCTTAATGATTGTGCATATTTGTAATAATATTCAATAGGAACGTGAGTTTGCTCCACAGCTTTTTTATAATACACAACCGAACTGTCCGGATTTCTCATGTAAGCATAACAATCTGCTAACTGCCTAATAGCATAGTCTTTATTGAAATTATTTTCAATTAAACTTCTGTATACTTCTGAAGCTTGAACAAATGAAAATTTGTTAAATAAATTATCTGCTTTTTTTTGCTTACTATATTGAGCAAATACAGTAAAGTTAATCAGCAAAATAATAGCGATTAGTATATGTTTTTTTGATTTCATGAGATTATAGTATTAATTAAAAAACAACAGTTTAATTAAAGTAAAATCATTCCTTTCTTATGTTATTCCATTTTAACTACAATAAATTGGGTACGTCTGTTTAACTGATGGTCTTTTTCTTCACATTTTTCTCCGTCCTCACATCCATTTGTAAGTTTCCTTTCACCAAAACCTTCATGTTCAGTTATTCTTTTCGGATCAATCCCTTTGGAGATTAAATATTCATATGTTGAATTTGCTCTATCAATAGATAATTTATCATTATAAGAAAGAGCACCTCTTGAATCAGTATGAGATTCAATTCTTATCACCATTTCAGGATAGTCATTTTGCATTAAATCTACTATTTTATCCAACTCTAAAGCAGCATCATTTCTTATATTATGTTTATCATAATCAAAATAAATCGTGTTTAATTCGGCAAGTTTAACAACATCTTGAACTGGATTTAATAACAAATTAGCTGTTATAGTTGTTAGTTCTGTTTGTAGATGTTTTGATGTAAACGTTCTATAATCATCAATATATTTATTCTGACTACCAACAATTTTATAATCCTGATTTCTATCTATATTTATTTGATATAGGCCATTTTCATCGGTTACTAAATAGGCAATTTGTTCATTTTTATCATTGAATAAAGTAATAACAGAATTAGCTATAGGTTTTTGATTAATAGCATCACTAACAATCCCTTCTACCTGTAATGTTGGTACCCTGTGATAAGCATATATATCATCATCACCTTGTCCTCCAGACCTGTTCGACGCAAAATATCCTGTGATTCCATTAGGGTTCATGGAAAATGAAAAATCATCATTGTTTGAATTTATAGGAATTCCTAAATTAATAACATCTATAAAATCACCATTTTCACCTTGGATAGTCCCGAAAATATCTAATAATCCAAGACCTGGGTGTCCATCTGACGAAAAGAAAAGTGTTCCTTCATTATTTATAAAAGGGAAACCCTCAGAGTCTTTTGTGTTTATAATATCTCCGACATTGTTGGGTGCTCCTAACGTACCATCAGTATTGATATCTACAACATAAATATCTGAACCGCCAAACCCACCAGGCAGGTCAGATGAAAAATATAATTTAGAATCATCTTTGTTCAAGGCTGGATGTTGGGTAGAATATTCTTTATGATTTATTGACAAATCTTCAATATCAGTCCAAATGCTATCTCTTAAAGTAGCACGGTAAATTTTCATGTTACTTATGCCTTTTTTGTCTTTAGAAAGGCCATATTGATCAATGTTATTTCTACTGAAATACATTGTTTTACCATCTTTTGTAATTGTTAGAGGTCCATCATGATAGATAGAGTTAACATCACCTTTTAGTTTTGATGAATGATCTATATTTTTTTTTGCATTTATATCTGTGACATAAACATCTAAAAAGGGTTGTTCATTCCAGCCATAAAGTCTTTTTACTGAAACACCTTCATCTCTGGTTGAAGCGAAATAAATTTTTCCATTATGCTCAAAAGCACCAAAATCACTAAATTTTGAATTAAAAATTATTTTATCTAAAAAATATTGTTGTTTGGCATTAAAAACATTAGTTATAAAATTAGCATCTTTGTTGAAATCATTTGCATTTATAACTCCACCAGAGTCCTTAAATCTTTCCAACCAAATTCTAGAATTTTTATAATCTTTTATACCTCTTAGGGATTGCGCATAGCTATAATAATATTCAATAGGAACATTTTCTTGTTCAACTACTGATTTATAGTATTTAGCTGCATTATTAGGGTCTCTTAAAAAAGCATAACAGTCAGCCAAACGTCTTGTGGCATAATCTTTATTGTAATTAATTTCTATTAATTTTTTATATTCATCTGCAGCTTTAACAAATGAGAATTTATTAAATAATGTGTCTGCTTTTTTTTGTTTTCCGTATTGGGAAAACACGGATGTACTCAATATTAATACAATAAAAAGTAATATGTAATTTTTTAATTTCATAATGTCTAAATTAGAAATATCTAGGTGATTTTAGTTTTGAACTTAAGAATTTAAACTCATAAATTAAAAGTACTTCATGGGTTCCAGAGGTATAACTTGCTATATCGGATATTGGTTTTTCATAGGCATATCCAATGCGTAATTGTCTGGATACTTGAAAATCAACTATTCCACCAATCGCTGCAGTTTGTTCATTTATTCTATATGAACCACCTAGCCAAAACTTTTCATTAAATAAGAAATTAGCAGTTAAATCGTATGAAACGGGAGCTCCATTAGTAGCTTTGACCAAAAATGCAGGTTTTAATTTTACACTTTTGTTTAAATCGAATACATATCCACCCGTAAAATAATAACTTATTCGCTCTAAAGCGGCATAATCTTTACTCTTATTATAGTCCGTATTCAATATTCTTGGAGTTGATAAACCTAAATACCATTTATTAGAATGCCAGAACATACCGGCACCAATGTTAGGACTCCATCGATCTTCTTGACCATAAATAAGTGGGTCATTGATAGTACTGTCGTCTAAACGAAATTCAGTATCAAAACTAAACCCAGTAAACCCAGCCTTTAATCCAAAAGCTAATTTTGAATCTGTTCCTGTTGGAATTGTATAGGAAAAGTCTCCATATAAATATGAAAAATTTTGTGGTCCTAAATCATCTTGAATAAAAGAAAGTCCTACACCAACTCTATCATTCCTAAGAGGAGAATGAATAGAAAGTGTTTGTGTTATTGGACCTCCATTAAAGTCAACCCACTGACTTCGATGCAAACCAACAATGCTTAATGCTTCTCTACTACCGGCATAGGCAGGGTTGATAGAGATTGTGTTGTACATGTATTGTGTGAATTGCGGTAACTGTTGAGCAACTCCTACAGTACAACTAAACAACGCAAAAGCAACTATATAATGTTTAAATTGTTTCATAGGTTAATTTTTATTTGGTTCCGATATAAACTGGTCCTGTAAAAGGATTCAATCCACTATCCTTTAAGATTACTATATAATAATATGTACCATTTGGTAAATTCTCAGCATTTCCAATAGTTCTTGTTGTTGTTTTACCATTCCAGTTATTTTGATAATTATTAGATTCATAGACTAATGCACCCCAACGGTTGAAAATTTTAACTTCCATTATAAATCCGCATAATTCTATACCGTTTATTTCGAAATATTCGTTCCACTGGTCACCATTTGGAGTAATTGCTTTTGAAATAACAACATCTTCATTACCACAAGGTAGCACAGTACATTCTGCATTTATATTTAATGAGACATAGGTTATACTAATACAACCAAAATCAGAGGTTGTATATTTGAAAAGGTAATCAATTCCTCCAGAGCCTGGTTTAAAATCTACACTAAGCTCTAGAAGTGTTGGATTAAATATATTACCATCAAGAGTTGCAACAGGATTACCTTCTACCATTTCCCAAACACCTGTTAAGTTAGTAGTTTGTAAATAATCATTTAAATCTACAATTCCATCGTCATAACATTTGTCAGCTGCAGTTATTTCAGTAACAACTTCATCTAATATTACATTTAAGGTTTGTGTATAAATGTTTTTATTTCCACATGCGTCACCTACAGTCCATGTTCTAACAAT